>JAYUJV010000291.1:0-2899 GCA_043764975.1 Saprospirales bacterium | reverse complement strand
GTACAAAGTTCACACAACAGATATTGAAGGATACAGAATTTACTTCTATTGACTACTATAACTGGACGGACGATGCACACATCAATGATTTGGTAGCGCGTTTATTGCACAATTACTCAATCAAAGTCAACGAAGAAGTAGGCCGTTACAAGCGTGAGAAATTCAACGTAAGTATCGGTGACGAATTACCTGCGGGCGTATTGAAATTAGCAAAAGTTTACTTAGCTAAAAAACGTAAGCTAAAAGTAGGTGACAAGTTAGCTGGTCGTCACGGAAACAAGGGTATCGTATCGCGTATTGTACGTTCAGAAGATATGCCTTTCCTCGAAGACGGTACGGCGGTTGACATCGTTTTGAATCCATTGGGTGTACCTTCGCGTATGAACTTGGGTCAAATCTTTGAAACGGTACTCGGTTGGGCTGGTCAAAAACTCGGCGTTACTTTCGCTACACCTATCTTTGATGGTGCGAAGAAAGAAGAAATCGAGGAGTGGATCGTGAAAGCAGACTTGCCTCAATACGGTCAGACTTTCTTGCAAGATGGCGAAACGGGCGACCGTTTCCACCAGCAAGCAACGGTAGGTGTGATCTATATGTTGAAACTATCGCACATGGTAGATGACAAGATGCACGCACGTTCTATCGGACCATACTCACTCATTACGCAACAACCACTCGGTGGTAAGGCGCAATTTGGTGGTCAGCGTTTTGGAGAAATGGAGGTTTGGGCACTCGAAGCATTCGGTGCGGCGAACATCCTCCAAGAGTTATTGACCATCAAGTCAGATGATATTATTGGTCGTGCGAAGGCTTACGAAGCCATCGTGAAAGGCGATAATTTACCTGAGCCAAACATCCCAGAGTCATTCAATGTATTGATACATGAATTACGCGGTTTGGCGCTTGATGTTAAGTTTGAGTAAAATTTGAGTAGTCTTTTTTATCAAAAAAACATAATTTTAAGCGATTATAGGTCTTCTTTTTTCTTTATAAAATCTTTTTAATAAAAGAAAAAAGAAGACTATTTTTATTGAAATTAAAGAAATTAAAATAATTAAGAAAATTAAAATAATATGCTGATAATCAGCGTATTACATATTTTCGTAACTACTTAGCTATTCATCGAAAAATGTGAGATTTATAATATTTTGCTAAAATTCAGTACAATTTGCAATGAACAATAAGCAAAAAGGCCGAAAATCGTTGCCTTTTACCAATTGTATATTGCATATTGAAATTGAAAATACCAAAAGCTACAAATTTTACTGTTTACTCGAATAATACCTAAGTATTTACCTATTTTTTTAATTACTTTAATTTTCTTAATTATTTTAATTAAAAAATAAGCCGTTTAAGATTCAAAATAAAAATACGAACAAATGTCTTTAAAGAAAAAGATCACACAATCGGTGTCTTCCAATTTCGAAAGCATCACAATTGCATTGGCTTCTCCAGACGAGATCTTGGAGCGTAGCTACGGCGAGGTGCTAAAGCCGGAGACAATTAACTACCGTTCGTACAAACCAGAACGTGACGGTTTGTTTTGCGAGCGTACATTTGGGCCTGTAAAAGACTACGAATGTTACTGCGGTAAGTACAAGCGTATCCGTTATAAGGGTATCGTGTGTGACCGTTGTGGTGTAGAAGTAACGGAGAAAAAAGTACGTCGTGAGCGCATGGGTCACATCAAGTTGGTGGTACCTGTCGTGCATATTTGGTTCTTCAAATCGCTACCAAACAAGATTGGTTACCTACTCGGTATGTCTTCTAAGAAATTAGAAACCATCGTTTATTATGAGCGCTATGTAGTAATTCAGGCCGGTGTAAAATCAGACTTGAACACTTACGACCTCTTGACAGAAGAAGAGTATCTTGACATATTGGACGCTTTGCCAAAAGAAAACCAACTCCTCGATGAAACACATCCCGATAGATTTATCGCAAAGATGGGTGCCGAGGCAGTTCGTGACCTTTTGACACGTCTAAAATTAGATGACTTGAGTTACAGTCTCCGTGACCAAGCGGCGAACGAAACCTCTCAACAACGTAAATCAGAAGCCCTCAAGCGACTGAGAGTTGTAGAAGCGTTCCGTTCGGGACAAGTACACCATGATAACCGTCCTGAATGGATGGTGATTCAGTATTTGCCAGTCGTACCGCCAGAATTGCGTCCTTTAGTGCCGTTGGATGGTGGTCGTTTTGCGAGTTCTGACTTGAATGACTTGTATCGTCGTGTAATCATCCGTAACAACCGTTTGAAGCGTTTGTTAGAGATTCGTGCGCCAGAGGTAATCTTGCGTAACGAAAAGCGTATGTTGCAAGAAGCCGTAGATTCATTGTTTGACAATAGCCGTAAATCGAATGCTGTAAAAGCAGAAGGTGGACGTGCCTTGAAGTCATTGAGTGACATTTTGAAAGGTAAGCAAGGTCGTTTCCGTCAAAACCTATTGGGTAAGCGTGTGGATTATTCGGGTCGTTCGGTAATCGTGGTTGGGCCTACACTCAAGTTACATGAGTGTGGTATTCCGAAAGCGATGGCGGCAGAGTTGTTTAAGCCATTCGTAATCCGTAAGTTGATTGAGCGCGGTATCGTTAAGACCGTAAAATCAGCTAAAAAATTAGTCGATAAAAAGGATCCAGTTATCTGGGAAATCCTTGAAAATATATTGAAAGGCCACCCAGTACTCTTGAACCGTGCGCCAACGCTTCACCGTTTGTCAATCCAGTCATTCCAACCGCGATTGATAGAAGGAAAAGCGATACAGTTGCACCCACTAGTATGTAGTGCCTTCAATGCCGATTTCGATGGTGACCAAATGGCGGTACACGTACCGTTGAGCCAAGCAGCTATCCTCGAAGCGCAAGTATTGATGTTGGCTTCGCACAATATGTTGAATCC
>JAYUJV010000290.1:0-2902 GCA_043764975.1 Saprospirales bacterium | reverse complement strand
GCTGCTGCAAATTGCTTCAAAAAGCGGACATCGTTTTCAAATAAATAACGAATATCCGTGATGCCATAATTTAACATCGCTTGTCGCTCAACGCCCATGCCGAACGCAAAACCGCTATATTTGCTACTATCAATGCCGCAGTTTTCGAGTACCTGCGGATCTACCATGCCGCAACCAAGTACCTCTAACCAACCAGTTCCTTTCGTGATGCGATGGTCAGACTCGGACTTGAGTCCCCAATAAACGTCCATCTCAGCACTCGGTTCTGTGAACGGGAAAAACGAAGGGCGCAAGCGAATTTTGGTCGCACCGTACATCTCTTGTGCAAAATACAAAAGCGTTTGTTTTAGGTCTGCAAAAGACACATTTTCGTCAATATACAAGCCTTCTACTTGATGAAACTGACAATGCGAACGCGCCGAAATGGTTTCATTGCGATATACACGACCAGGTGCAATGATACGAATCGGCGGTTTTTGAGTCGTCATTACGCGCGCTTGCACAGACGATGTATGCGTACGCAACAACATTTCGATGCTATTTTTGACATAATAAGTATCTTGCATATCGCGCGCTGGGTGATCTTCGGGCGTGTTCATGGCCGTGAAGTTGTGCCAATCGTCCTCGATTTCGCGCTCTTCTGCCACTACGTAACCGATGCGCGAAAAGATGTCGATAATCTTATTCATGGTAATCGAGATCGGGTGGCGACTACCCAAAAACGAAGGCTCGCCTGGAGCCGTAAAATCTTGTGCGTTGCCAGCAGCACTTTCTGCGCTTGCTTCGAGTATTTCTTTTAGTGTCGCAAATTTCGTTTCTGCCGCTTCTTTGATGGCATTTACGACTTGACCAAACTCTTTTTTACGGTCATTGGCTACATTTTTGATTTCGCCAAACAGCGGTTTCAAAATGTTTTTAGTACCTAAATATTGGATACGAAAAGCCTCTAATGCTTCGGCTGTTGCGGGTTGTGCAGCATCAATATCGGCTTGAATCTGCTTAAATGTTTCAAAAATATCAGACATAATTATACTTTTTTTAATAAGAACTGCAAAAATACGACTTCTTTACTAAGTAAATGCAATATCTTGCGCTTCAATATATCTATATTTTTGGCGACGCTTGTTTTCTACTTTTATTAAAATAGTAGAAAAAAGCCTTTTTTAAATAAAAAAATCGTTTTAAATTATTTATAAATAGTTAATAATCAGTTATTTATAAATAAAAAAATCCGAAAAGCGTTGTTTCTAAATAATAATATTTGAGTATTATTAAAAATTAATTTTTATTTTTTTAGTATGAATAATCGAACGAAAGCGGTTTTATTTTTTTGTTTTTTATTGATTTTTTCCATCGTATATTCTCCGTTTTTGCTGACGTTGAGTATAATCGGCTTGTTGCTGCTGAGTCTATTCCGAATAGAGCCAAGTGTTGCGCCAAGCGTTAAAACTCGTATTGTTTTTAATAAAGATATACTTCGCAACGTTATCAAAAATAAGATTTGGCTCGTCATGATGACGCCATTCGTCATCGTGCTGTTGAGCGGCACGTACTCCGAAGATTTTATTTATTTGGCAGAGCGCTTGCGGATTCGATTACCTTTTTTGGTGTTGCCCATTGCTTTTGCAAATTTGCCGCGTTTCACGAAGCGTGATTTTTATAGTATTTTTTATTTTCTACAACTCGTAATGGTCGTTAGTTTGGGTGTCACGCTCATAAAGTATGGCCTTGATTTTGAAAACATCAATACCCAAATTGAGCATGGCAAATCGATGCCAACGCCAATGAATCATATTCGATACAGCTTGTTATTGGCTATTAGTATTTTGTCGGGTGTCGTGTTGTACGGCAATCATTTTAGATGGAAATACGCGTGGGAGCGCAAGGTTTTGTTTGCGGCACTTCTGTTTCAAGCTATCGGGATTCATGTGTTGTCGGTTAGGAGTGGTTTGGCGGTTTTGTATGCTGCGAGTGCAGCACTCATTTTTTTGAATGTGCTACAAACCAAACGCTATCTTTTAGGTGTCTTATATATTGTAGGTTTGCTTGCGTTGCCATTGGTGGCGTATTTTGCACTACCGAGTTTCAAGGCAAAAGTTGATTATGCTTTTTATGATCGCCAGATGCGCGCCGAAGGTCGCGTGAAGGATTTTTCGGACAGCGAACGCATCGCATCGCTTGAAGTCGGGATGATTGTGGCCAAGCAAAATATATTATTTGGCGTGGGTGCAGGCGATGTTTGGCACGACATAAAAGCCGTTTATGCGCGCGATTACGCTTGGGAAACCGAGCCTAAAATACCGCACAATCAGTTTTTGATGATCGCTGCTGGTACTGGATTGGTTGGAGTTTTGTTGTTCATTTGGTCTTTTTTTTATCCATTGTGGTATAAGCAATTTTATAAAGAGCCAATTTTTCTGGCGCATGGCATTTGTCTTTTATTGTCATATTTTGTAGAGCCAACCATCGAAATCGCTGTTGGAACATCTATTTATATGTTTTTTGCTAGCATTTGCGTACATTATCAATTGAGTAATCTCGATGTTGAGGATGAAAAATAAATTTTTTTTTATCAAAATTGATTTTAAAATCGTATATTTGAGTTAAAATTTATGAATACTTAGGCATGAGTGCATTGTAGCCAAAATTTCAAATTTTATGAATTTCTAATATGAATTGGCAATTAGCAAAAAGCAATTTTTTTATCGAAAAAAGTTTATTTGCCAATTGTTTATTGCCTGTTAAAAAGAGGAATACAATAAACAGCAATATTGACTATACTATAGTGCATAAGGTTTTACATTTTTCGCTAAAATTTGCGTTTCGGATTGAAACGTAAGTTTCAAAATTAGTGAAATTATTTATCTACGATTCGTGTAATTAACTTCGTTGAGGGCTTCGC
>JAYUJV010000289.1:0-7899 GCA_043764975.1 Saprospirales bacterium | reverse complement strand
CTACAAACGGTTATTTCGTAATCCACTTTAAGGAAACCGCCGTACACGTAAGTACATACGGTGGTGTGAGAGGACGGCAAATAGAAAATTGCAAGCAGTCTTCTATTTGCCTCCTACTTTAATTGTTTTTTACAATAATTTTAAAACTTCAGCTTCCATGTCTGATGTAAAATTATTGACTTGGATATTGCCTTTTCGATCTATCAAGACTTTATAAGGCGTGAATTGAACATTGTAAGTCGTCGTGACTGGGCTTTTCCATTTCAGTAAATCCGAAACGTGGTTTGGCCACGTCAAACCATCGTCTTTGATGGCTTTTTGCCATTGTGCTTTGTCGGTATCCAACGAAACACTATACACTTCTAAGCCTTTGTCTTTATACTTGTCGTAAAGTTTGACCAACACAGGATTTTCTTTGCGACAGCCTGGACACCAACTCGCCCAAAATTGTAAAATCACAACTTTTCCTTTCAAACTTGATAGATTGATGGCTTTACCGTTGCTGTCATTCAAGGAGATTTCGGGTGCAGCAGTTTCGGTGCTTGGCGTTGGCGTTTCGGCACTTTTATTGCAAGTCCACATCGAAACTGCAAATAAACTCAATAAAATTATTTTTTTCAACTTTCAATTTTTAAATTTGTTAGGTAATAAGGGATGATTCAAAAGGTTTTAATACTTTGGATCGACACAAATCAATATTTTATGCAAATAATAGTCAAAAATACAATTTATTTTATAAATTTGTATTCGATTGTATCAATGTTTTTCAATTACAGTCAAATTTGAATGATTCTACACAAATCAAATCAATTTTTATAAAAAAATCAATTTCGTTTTTTAATACTCATGGAAAAAAGATTTAACGATTCATTTCTGTATGTCACAGAGAATTGGCAACAGATTGTCAAAAAGTATCAAATACCGAATACCAAAATTGCGATTTTGCAAATGATTACGTCATTTTTACCCTTCATTGCCGTCTGGATATTGATGTATTTTAGCCTCAATATTTCGTATTGGCTGACGCTTGGCTTAGGACTTTTGAATGCGTTTTTTTTGGTACGCATTTTTATTATACAGCACGATTGTGGACATCAATCGTTCACACAATCGCGTAAAGTAAACGATGCTATTGGCTTTATATGCAGCGCTTTTAGCTTGATCCCGTACAAATATTGGGCAAAAGCACATAATTTTCATCACGGACATTGCGGTCAATTAGAGCCAGATGTGCGCGATATTGGCGATATGCCAATGTTTACGGTAGAAGAATATCGAGCTATGCCGCGTATGCAGCGATTGGCTTATCGGATATTTCGTATGCCGTTGGTGTTGCTGAGTGCAGGTTCGGTTTATTACATATTTGTACACAATCGCTTTGCGGTAATCAAGCAAAAAGGCTTTGAAATTGCTAAAAAATCTTTGGTTTGGAGCAATTTGTTTATGGCCATCGTATATGTTGCGTGCATCATGATTTTTGGCGCGGGTACATTTTTCAAGATACATTTACCGATTGTGATGTTCTTTTCAGTCATGGCGTTTTATGCTTTTTTTATTCAGCACCAACACGAGCAAGCCCACAAAAAATGGCGCGCAGAGTGGAGTTACGTCATGGCGGCACTACAAGGCAGTACTTACTGGAAGTTGCCGCGCGTATTTCAATGGCTCACTGGCAATATCGGCATCCATCACATCCATCACTTGAGTTCTTTGATACCGAACTATAATTTGCAAAAATGCCAAAACGAAAATCCTGTGTTGGAGCAATACGTAACCGTACTTACGTTTACGGATAGCATGAAAGTTTTTTTTAATAAACTCTGGGACGAACAGCAACAACGTATGATTACCTTTGCCGAATACCGTAAATTGTACGGCAGTACTTGGTAAAGTTTTGGTTTTTAGATAAAAAACGCTATGTAATCTTGAGTTGCATAGCGTTTTTTTTATGAGCAATAAATACTTTCTACTTTGGTCTTTCCATGGTCACGCCGCATTTGGAGCAAGTACGCAAGGTTTCCGAACCCATAAATCCATTGATGGCCACTGGGAGCTGTTGCACGATGTCGCTCATCTGAAAAGCAGCTTCGTGGAGTGGCGAATTGCACGATTCGCAGAACCAAAGCAACTTATCTATTTCGCCTGCTTTGCGGGTGCGCTCAATCACGAGGCCGATTGTACCAGCTGGGCGTTGTGGCGAGTGAGGAATCCGTGGCGGCAATAAAAACATATCGCCTTGCTTGATTTCGATGTCCTCTGGCGTGCCATCGTCATTGATGATTTTTAGCACAATATCGCCTTCTAATTGATAAAAAAGCTCCTCGCCATCTTCAAAATGATAGTCTTTTCGGCCATTGGGGCCAGCCACGACCATGACTATAAAATCCTCGTTGCCGACATACACTTGCTTGTTTGCAACAGGTGGTTTCAGTAGGTGACGGTGTTCGTCAATCCATTTATTTAGGTTAAAAGGGCGCATTATAGCCATGTGGTGCGTTATGTATTTGTAGCAAACAAGTTGCCGAAGTGAAAGCGATAAAAATCAATTAAGATTCAAAAATACAGTTTTATTTTTTAAATAGCAAAAAGTATATCTAAATGATATATTGACACATCATTTTTTTATTAAAAAAGTAAATGTATTTTTATAATAATTTTATAAATAATTGATTATCAATATTTTATAAATTAAAATAAATATTTGTATCTTAATATTCTTTTTACGTCAAAAAGAGTATTGAAATATAAGGGGTGATACAAGAAATAAGATACCCAAATTTTAGGAAGTATTTTGAGCCAAGACAAGGCACGAAAAAGGGGGTGTAGCAGGGCTACATACCGTTTTTTGTAACGCGGTATTGGTTCAAAAGACGAGTAAAATCGGGTAGATTATTTTTTGTATCACCCCTAAATGATTTTTTGGTTTTATTTTTCAAAATGAAACCTTGACTCAATACTTGATATTTCTATTTTCAATCGTTGTTTTTTAATGCTAATATATTATAAAAAAAACAATATTGAAAAAAAATCGTATATTTGCAGCAGATTTGTCCAAAATCCTATTTTAACAAACCCAAACCGTAGTACATGACGTCCCAAGCCAACTGTTCTATCTGTCGTTTATGGCCTATAAACGCAATTTCCTGTTGGAGTCTTTTTGGTTGCTAATACCAACTTTTTGAAGCACTAAGTAAAACCGTTTAGTTTACTTGGCGACTTGTTATGTATATCAGTTTGGTCTAAAAATCGTTATTGAATAAAACGACATCCATAAACCGTATGTTTAGATCCACATCTACCCAATCTACAATTGTATCAACTGCAATTGTCTTTTTTCTTAGCCTATTTCTTACTTTTTCAGCCAATGCGCAAGGCACTCCGTTTCCTGGTGGAAACGTATCGTCGCCAGGCGTACCCGATACTATTTTTGTAGGTGCAAACTGTACGGCGCCTTTGTTTTGGGGTGGCGATGACAGTATAAAAGTGTCTTACAACCTCACTTATTTTGGTACAAAAAAGTTTAAAAGCGTGAGTACTGGCACTATCGGAAGTCCGATACCAGCAGGAACTATCGTGACCGTAACCTACGAAATTAATTATTTTACGCTCATATTCCCTACGCCACAAACTTTTTTATATAGTTTTGATATTTATTTTGTGGATCAAACACCGCCAGTTTTTGCGGCCTTGCCTCCGAGCGTAACCATCAGCTGCGGTGCTGCTGCACCTATACCAACAGTTACAGATAATTGTACGGCTGCACCAACCGTTTCATTCACGAATAGTGCTTTTGTGTCGAGTTGTGCGGGTGGAAATTACATTCGCACTTGGTTAGCAACCGATGCGTATGGCAATACAGCTACAAAAACACAAGCCGTAACCGTCACACCTGACGTGACTGCACCTGTGTTCACGGCATCGCCTTCGCCACTTACCGTTACTTGCGATGCCAATACGAGTTCGCAAATAACTGCTTGGTTGGCCAATCACGGTGGCGCAGTGGCTACCGACGATTGCGGTTCCGTCACTTGGTCGAGTGTACCGAGTTTGAATAATTTGAATTTTGCTTGCCCAGGTAGTCCGACTGGCGTTATTGTAAAATTTACGGCCACTGATGCTTGCGGCCTTACGGCCACAAAAACGGTTAATTTTACGGTCAATGACATCAATCCGCCAGTTGTGACCAAAGTAGCTCAATCTACGGTTGCCAATTGTGGTAGTAGCGTGAGCGCAAAATTGGCTGCTTGGCTCAATACTAAAGCTGGTAGCGCGGCTTCGGACGCTTGTAGTTTAATATCAACTACATATCAACTCAATGGGAATCCGAGTACTGTTTTCAAGATAGATTCTACGTTGCAAGCGGAATTGGCTTTGGGTAACTGTCAGAATAATATTATTATAGGCAGTACAAATTATAATAAAGTATTGGCGCGTGCTGACGTTGGGTTTGTATATAAAGATGCTTGTGGCAATGCTGCTGCACCAACAGTGGCTACGTTTGCAGTCATTGATACTATAAAACCTACCATTACGAAACAAGCGTTTAGTACAGTTGTGCCTTGTAGTTCGCCGAATATAAACGGTGCATTTACGATTTGGTATAATTCAGCTGGTGGCGCAGTAGCCACGGATTCTTGCTCAATGGCGACTTTTGTAGGTGTGCCTACTTTCGCCAATGCACAAGATACGCTTGCTAAAAATCGTTTGACTGGCTGCAACAACACTGGTTCGGTAACGGTTAAGTTTTATGCAGTTGATAAATGTGGTAATCAAAACCCAACGCCAACGGCTGCATTGTTTCAGATAAAAGATACTAACGCGCCTATATTTACAAAACCTGCCCAGGATTTACTCGTAGAATGTAACACGAACGGTCAAGCCGAAATACAAAATTTTATCGCTACGCGTGCCAAAGCAGTTGCGACTGACAATTGCGGCGCAGTAACTTGGACTTATAAATGGAAAGATAAAAATAACATAAAAGGACAAAATACTGTACCAACCGTACCAAGTAATAGCTGCACTTGGTTTGCTGATTTTACATTCATCGCAAGTGATGCTTGTGGCAATAAAGATTCTGTTGTAGCCAAATTCGGTTTAAAAGACACTCAGGCACCAGTATTTACTGGCGTGCCGCCAAATGTAACCGTCGGTTGTCAAGGCATACCAGCCGTTGTGAATCCGATGGCAACTGACAATTGCGCTACGCCAACCATTACATTTGTACAAACTCAAGCTGGCTCCAATCCATGTGATACTGGCTACGTCATTATCAGAACTTGGACAGCAAAAGATTCTTGTAACAATATCCAAAAAGCCATTCAGAAAATACGTGTAAAAGATGTACAAGCGCCTACGCTTACTGGTGTGCCAATAGACATAACGGTAAATTGTAACGCTGTGCCTAAGCCAATAGTCGTGATAGCAAGTGATGATTGCGATACAACAAAAACAAGTAAATTTTTAGAAATATCTGGACAAGTAGCAAGTTTAACGGCGTGTGGACATTATTCATATTCTATATTCAGGACTTGGACAGCTACTGATCAATGTAAAAATACCGCTACGTTGGCGCAAACTATTGTGGTAGAAGACAAGGTAAAACCAAGTTTTACAGTACCAGCTGATGCAACGGTTGAGTGTTATCAAATCAATGACACGACCTTTACAGGTAATGTAAAAAATGTATCGGACAATTGTATGGCTGCGCCTATTGTCACTAAAATAGATGCTTATGCCAGTGGCGTTTGCCCTATTGTCAATACCATTACGCGGACGTGGACGGTTTCAGATGCTTGCGCAAATAGTATTTCTAAAACCCAAACTATTATATCCAGAGATACAAAAAAACCAAGTATTAGTGGCGTACCAGCCAATGTTACGGTAGCTTGTGATAAAATTCCGAACCCGCCAATGGTCATTATCAAAGACAGTTGTTCTACTAACTTGACGATTGTAAAAGATTCATTGATGAACTCAACAGCTTGCAATGGCGTGAAAACCATCTTGCGCCGCTGGACAGCTACTGACGAATGTAACAACAAAGCAAGCGCTTTTTATACAATCACGACTACCGATACCAAACCACCAGTATTTGTGTTCCCGATACCTAATATTACGGTCAATAATAATCCATCAGATTGTGATGCAACAGTGGCTATGGTATCTCCGTTTGTAACCGAAGAATGTGGAGCAGCCTATTCAAATCAGTCATTAATAGCTAACAATGTGACACTTACGCATAGCGGAACTGGCGATGTAAACGAAATAGTGGTTGATCCCATCACGCTTAGTTTTCCAGTATCATTGAGTAATATCAATGTTGCGAGTAATGTTGCATTAACTATAAATCTGAACGATATAGATGGCGAAGATGTAGGCGAATATTTTAATATCGTAGGCGAAGACGGCTCGGTATTAGGAAAAACAAATAGTACACCTACGCAATGTAGTTCAAGCACAACAATAGTAAGTGCATTGACGGCGCAACAGGTTAATACTTGGGGAGCAGATGGGAGCATTGATATAAAATTAGTACCCAATGTACCAGTTGGGCAATCGGGTATTTTTGCCATCAATGATATTTGTACAGGTGCAAATGCTGGCGGAAAACTGACCTTTAAGCAGCAAACCTCGACCGTAAATTATTCGATACAGATAGACAACGATCCTCCTTTTTTTGCATCTATTAATACAACAAACAATGCTACATTTGGCGTTGGTATGCACGTTGTGACTTACATTGTGTCTGATTGCTCTAACAATACAAGTTCAATCACATACAACGTTACCGTAAAAGATACCGAAAAACCAACTATGGCTTGCCCAACGGATATTGTCATGAATGCCAACGCAACAACTTGTGGTATTCCAATTACGTTGGCTTTGCCATCAAGCATCAATGACAATTGTGGTTTTAGTACAAATTATATGCAGACTCAACCGAGCACAGCAAATGCAGCTTTGTTACAGTTTGAAAAAAATCCTAATTTATTGGCCTTTATGGTCAAGCCAAAAACATTTATTTTTACTAATACGACTACGAATATACTTGGTGGCCCAGTTTTTATCGACCTTGAGTTCAAAGGCGATATGGACGAGCCAAGTGAATATTTTACCATTGCTGATGAAAATGGGAATATAATTGGCGCAACCTCCACAGGCGATTGCACGACGGCCAACACAACATCTATCAATGTATCGGCTGCAAGCTACAACGCTTGGGCTGCTGATGGCATCGTTACTTTTACGGCTACACCATACAGTGGTTTTTCTGTCGGAACGACTGATCCAGGCATCAATCCATGTAACAATACCGTAACGCAAAACGGCAGTAACGATGGTGTTAGTTACCTAAAAGCAACATTAAGATTCCAAACTGCTTTGCCGAAGTTCTATACAACTGGTGCAACCAAAACGCCAATATCGGCCTTGATTCAAGGTGGAACAACAGCTACACTTACATTTAATTCAGGAAATACAAAAGTATATTATACCTTAGAAGATAAAGCTGGCAACATAGATACTTGTAAATATAGTGTAAATATCCAAGATATAACACCGCCTGTTGCAAAATGCGCTACATCGACTGTTTTTATCAATCCATCTGGATTGGTATCATACATAATCAAAGCAGCGGAGATTGATGGTGGTAGTTACGACAATTGTGGTATCGACACTGCTTGGGTCACACATCCTGCACTTTCATGTAGTTCGGCGGGTACAATTGTGCCAGTTACCTTGAATGTAAAAGATAAAGCTGGCAATGTTTCGACCTGTAATACGCAAGTGCGTATAGAGGTAGGTGGGCCTAAACCAACTGCGCAATTAGGTTTTTGCGGAAGCGATACCTTACGTTTATTTGCCAATCCGCCAGCTGCGCCAGGTAATATCGTTTAT
>JAYUJV010000288.1:0-7904 GCA_043764975.1 Saprospirales bacterium | reverse complement strand
AAATATTTTTCAGACGTAGAATATGACGCTTTGAGAAATATGGTTTTGGATGAGAGAGTTCGTTTAGATGGTCGTCAATTGAGCCAAATTCGTCAAATTGAATGTGAAATTGATTATTTGCCTGGTGCACACGGTTCTGCCTTGTTTACCCGTGGTGAAACGCAATCTTTAACTACTGCGACATTGGGTACAAAAAATGACGAGCAGATTGTTGACCAAGCAATGAACTATGGTTACTCCAAATTCATGTTGCATTATAACTTCCCTGGATTTTCTACTGGTGAGGTAAAACCCAATCGTGGTGTTGGTCGTCGTGAAATTGGTCATGGTAATCTTGCTCAGCGTTCTTTGAAAAAAGTATTGCCTGCTGATGCTGATAATCCTTATACAATTCGTATCGTTTCTGATATTTTAGAATCAAACGGATCTTCTTCTATGGCGACAGTTTGTGCTGGTTCTATGGCATTGATGGATGCAGGTGTACCAATCAAAACTGCGGTTGCAGGTATTGCGATGGGTATGATTGCTGAAGGTGGCAAAGTCGTGATTTTGAGTGACATCTTAGGCGACGAAGACGCTTTGGGAGATATGGATTTCAAGGTAACTGGTACCGAAAAAGGGATTACAGGTTGCCAAATGGATATGAAAATTGACGGTTTGTCGTATGAGCTTTTGGCGGAAGCCTTGGATCAGGCACGTAGAGGTCGTTTGCATATATTGGGTAAAATGGGCGAAACAATTGCACAATCGAACGAAGATTTGAAACCTCACGCACCACGTGTACAAGAGGTTATCATTCCTGGTGAGTTCATTGGTGCAGTGATAGGGCCTGGCGGTAAAGTAATTCAAGAATTACAACGCGAAACAGGAACGACGATCAACATCGAAGAAAAAGACAAAATGGGTTACATCAATATCTTTGGTACGAGCAGAGAAGCGATGGATATTGTATTGGCGCGTATCAAAAAAATCACTTACAAACCTATGGTTGGTGATGTGGTTGATGGTGTAGTGGCTACAGTAATGCCTTACGGTTGTTTCGTTGATTTTGGCGGTAAGAGTGGTTTACTCCACGTTTCCGAAATGAGTTGGAGCAGAATTGACAACGTTGAAGAACTTGTGAAAGAAGGTGATCCAATGCAAGTAAAAATCGTAGAAATTGATGTCAAAACAGGTAAATTACGTTTGAGCCGCAAGGAATTGTTGCCTCGTCCAGAACGTAAACCTCGTCCTGATAACAATTAAAATAATGAAGTAAATTAAAGAAATTAAAATAATATTCTAATTTCGATATAATATAAAGGCTCAATCAAGTATAACTTTGATTGAGCCTTTTTTGTAGCACCGAATTTATTCGGTAAATATTATAATTGATATTTCCAAGATGTACGTCGTCGAGGTTTTAAAACCTCGACGACGTTAGAAAAGTTATTTCGGTAAAATATAAAGCTCAATCAAGATTAAACTTGATTGAGCCTTTTTGTAGCACCGAATTTATTCGGTATTATTAAATTTATATTATCAATTATTTATTTTTATAAATAATTGATAATATAAATTTATAAAATATATTTCTATGAATTATGCCTTATTCAACTCAGGATTTACTTCTCCGAAAGTGGCAATCGCTACTGCTTTTACGGCTGCTGCTACACGTCTTGGAACTTCCATATCTAAGGCAGACGGAATGATGTATTCTGGCGTTGGGTTTTCGATACTATCCGCGATGGCGTAAGCGGCAGCGAGTTTCATACCAGTCGTGATGCGTTTTGCTTTAGCATCGAGCGCGCCGCGGAAAATACCTGGAAAACCTAACACATTGTTTACTTGGTTTGGCATATCGCTACGTCCAGTTCCAAATACCATTGCGCCGCCTTTGTAGGCTTCATCTTGCATAATTTCTGGTGTTGGATTGGCCAATGCAAATATGATTGAATCTTTTGCCATCGTGCGAATGTCGTCTGCATTTAAAAGATTGGCTTTACTGACACCTATAAATACATCAGCATTGATGAGTGCATCTTTCAGCGAGCCACTTTTGTCATTTACGTTAGTATATTTCAATAAACCGACTTTATCAGAAGTCAAATCTGGTCGACTGCTACTAATAATGCCTTTGCTATCGCACACGATGATGTCGCGCACCGAAACACAGTGGTCGTTGTCGGCAGTATCAATACATTTTAGTAAGCGGGTAATTGAACCACCAGCTGCACCTGCGCCATTGATGACGACTTTTAGGTCAAATATATTCTTTTTTACCACTTTTGCGGCATTAATCAAACCAGCTAAAACGACAATGGCTGTCCCGTGTTGGTCGTCATGAAAAACTGGAATTCCGAGGTCTTGCAATCTATCTTCAATCTCGAAACAACGTGGTGCCGAAATATCTTCAAGGTTGATACCGCCAAAAACTGGTGCAATGCGGCGAACGGTTTCAATGATTTCTTCGGTGTCTTGTGTGTCAAGACAAATTGGAAACGCATTTAGATTCGCAAATTTCTTGAACAACATTGCTTTACCTTCCATAACTGGAATCGAAGCCAATGCGCCAATATTGCCCAATCCAAGCACTGCCGAGCCGTCAGAAACGACTGCAACTGTATTGGCTTTTATGGTATAATCATAGACCTTACTTGGGTCTTTATGGATTTCGATACATGGTTGCGCCACACCTGGCGAGTAAACTAAAGACAATTGTTCACGAGTTGTGACATCTAATTTGTTCTGAGTTTCAATTTTTCCTTCTAAAGCCTTATGTAGCTTCAATGCTTCATCGTAAACATTCATATTCAATTGTTTATCTATTATTTTAAAAAATTAAAAATAAGCAAATTTTATTTTTAAAAATTAATTTTTAGGTTGTTAAAATATCTTATTTGAGATACTAATTTTTATTTAGCCCGAAAGGTAACAATTATCTTTCATAAGTGTTTTATGTTTAATGAAAAAATTAGAGCATAGATATAAATGTTTTAATAAAATACTTACTTTTGCTTTATAATTCATTTTGTAACTACTTAGCCATTCATCGAAAAATGTGAGATTTATAATATTTTGCTAAAAATCAGTACAATTTGCAATGAACAATAAGCAAAAAGACCGAAAATCGTTGCCTTTTGCCAATTGTATATTGCTTATTGAAACTGAAAATACCAAAATCTATAAATTTTACTGTTTACTCGAATAATACCTAAGTATTTACTTCATTTTTAAAATTATTTTCAAACAAAAAAATATAAAATATTATGCCAATCAGAATTGTTAAAGACGATGAAAACGAAAGAGATGATGAACAACCAGATTATAACGAATCCGATGCTGGTGGCGGTGGAAATACTGGCGGTGGTGGTGGACTAGGTTCTATGCTTGGATTTTTACCGATAATATTCGGTTTGTTTGGTAAAAGCCCAAAATTATTGATAGGCATTGTAATCATCGGTGGACTTTTGTATTTTGGTAAAAGTTGTGTCGGTTCAGCACTATCATCAGACAACAGTGATTTACCAGGTCGTGGTGCGACTTTAGATAAAAAAGAATATGACAAGGCCGAAATTTTTGAACCATTGGATCCTAGCAAAACGCCACTTCCGAGCGAAACAAGTTTGTTGCGTTACGCGCCAACGCGTGGTGATCAAGGTCAGCAAGGTAGTTGTGTAGGGTGGGGAAGTGCTTATGCAGCGCGTACGATTTTAGAATCGGCAGCAACTGGCAAAGATCCAAATTCGATTGCATTTTCGCCGAGTTTTTTATACAACCAAATCAGTTTGACTGGTTGTCAAGGTGCGTATATCAACAATGCGATGGAGGTTATGACCAAAAGAGGTAGCTTGCCATTGAGTCAATTTCCATATTCGGATCAAGGTTGCGACAATAAGCCAGATGGCTCTCAAATCCAAGAAGCTGGCAGTTATCGTATGCGTGGCTACAACCGACTTTCGGAAGATGGACGCGAAATCAAAAACGATATTTCGGCTATCAAGCAAAACTTAGCAGCTGGTGCGCCTGTCGTGATTGGTATGAATGTGACTCAATCGTTTACGCAAGAAATGATGGGTCAAGATTTATGGCGCCCAACACAAGAGGATTATTCTGGTAGCAATTCGCTTGGTGGTCACTGTATGTGTTTGATTGGTTACGACGACAATAAAGCTGGTGGCGCATTTCAAGTCATGAACTCTTGGAGTCCGCGTTGGGGCAAAAATGGTGTGGCGTGGATTACGTATCGCGATTTTCAGCGTTTCAACCAAGAGGCTTATGGCGTTTATCCGTTGCCAAAAACTGAAGATCAAGCAAATGAGGCTTTTGCAGCGCAAATTGCGCTCGTAAATGTGGCTACAAAACAATATATTCCTTTGAATGTAAGTAGCGGTAACTTATTTAAGACTGGTTCGCCAATTGCAAAAGGCACAAAATTTAAGATAGAATTTAAAAATTCTGAAGAGTGTTATACTTATGTATTTGGTCAAGAAACAAACGCGACGAGCTATGTTTTGTTTCCATATACACCAAAACACTCGCCTTTTTGTGGCATCACTGGCTATCGTATTTTCCCTCGCCGAGAGAGTTTGCAAGCTGATAATGAAGGTAATAAAGACTTTTTTGCTGTCATTGTTTCAAAAACTGCTTTGGATTTTAATAAATTCAATGACATGGTTTCAAAATCTGGACAAGCGACTTATCAAGGTAAAATAAATGAAGCATTGAGTTCAATGGCGATTAAAAATGTTCAATTCGCTGCTCAAAATGGGGCGATTTCGTTCCAATCTGCCACAAAAGACAATCAAGCGGTGGCTATGATTATTGAGGTGGATAAACAGTGATTTTGAATTAAAATAATTAAGAGAATTAAGAAAATTAAAATAATAATCTGACTTGATTAAAACTTTAGTTTTTTAAAATTTTCTTTATAATAATAAAAAAGCCGCTTGAAATTTCAAGCGGCTTTTCTATTGGTTTTATTTACATTTGACTCTTCGTTTGAAAGTCCCTCCTTTGGAGGGATTAACTTCGTTGAGGGCTTCGCCGTTTAGGGAGGCCGCTATCTCACAATCGTCACATCTGCTTTTACGACTTCGCCTTCGCCAAGATTAAGGCGTAATACATAATAATATGTTCCATCGGGCAAAGCGTTTCCGCTTGAATTGTTGCCCGACCAATTGTTGGTGTAAGGTTGAGCTTTGAAAACAATATCGCCCCAACGGTTGAAAATAACAAGTTCGTTGTTCTTGTATTTTTCTGGATCGAAAGTCAAAATATCAAATATCAAGACATCATTTGCTCCATCGCCGTTTGGTGTGATGATGTTCGGCAATTCAAGATTTTTATTGACATTTTCATTTTTAATCAATAACTTCACATCAGCTGTATCGCAGAATTGAGGACAAGATTTTGAGCAAATTTTATACTTAAAATTTTGTTCACCCGAAAAGCCTGCTGCAGGTTTGTATTTCAAACTTCCTTTTACAGTCGTTGAATCCAAGTTGCCAAAAGTAGGTTTTGTGATTGATATCAAGTTCCAAGTTGCAATACTCGTCAATTTATCGTTGTTGCTTACATTGAAGGTCAAATATCCGTCAATGAATGTCAATGGCACAACATCGTCATTGGTCGTTGGTTTGCTTTCTACTAATACGATGACGGTATCTGAACTGTAATTCGGACACAAAGCCGAAGACAAAGTCCATATCAATTTATTTTTACCAATAATTAACTTAGAAACATCGGTACTATTATTATTTGGAGATGCGATTAAAGCGCCATTCGTAGTAGAAGTCCAGATGCCAGTTGTACCATTCGGTAAATTCGCACTGAGCATTGTGTTGTCGTCACATTCTACGAGGTCTGCGCCAGCTTTTGCTAACTCACTACTCACTTCCGAAATAGATGTACTAATCGAATCTTTACAACCATTGTCTTTATTAAAAACGACAACATTATAAGTGCCAGGTTTTGTAACCTTTATCGAATCTTTTGCAATAGTTGTAGGTAATTGACCATTTTTGGTTGTCCATGTGTAGCCATAATTCGCTGGTTTTGAAGGAGAAACAGAAATTGTGATTGATTTTACTTTACAATTCAATTCAGTTTCGCCAGTCAAAGTCAATAAAGGTGTCACTTTATCTTCGGTTACGATGACTGTATCTTTTGCCGTACAACCATTCAATGTGTCACGAACGACTAAATAATATTTGCCAGCTTTATCTACTTTTGGCGCAATTGTATTTTGTCCGCTTTTGAAATTACCGCCAACTGTCGTCCAATCGTAAGCATATTTTGAACCTTGCGAAGACAATTTAGCATCTAAAGTCGCTAAACTTTGATAACAATTGATTGCTGCATCTTTACCACCATCCGCTTTTGGAACAGCTTTGTCTTCTACAACCGTAACTTTCGATATTGAGCTACAACCACTCAATTTATTAGTCAAAGTCAAACTATATGAACCAGCTTTACTTACAGTTGGATTTGGAGTATTGTCACCTAAATCTATCTTACCAGTTTGGGTTGTCCATTTATAAATAACAGCCGCACCAGTTGTCGATTTTGAACCATCGAGCTGAACAGTATTGCTCAAACAGCCAATGATTTTTGTATTACCAGCCAAGGCAATTACTTCATCTTGAAAAGCATATACTCGCACACTATCCGTTGATACACAACCTTTTGTGTTCGATATTTTTAAAGTATAAAGTCCTGGTTTATCTACCGTTGGGCTTATACTTGTGTTCACTAAATTTCCACCTTGAGTAGCTGACCAAGAGTATGTGAATGCAGGGCCAATCGTAGAATTTAAGGCATTGATTAACAATGTTTTTTTATTACAATTCAAAGTATCTTTTACTTCTATTGAAGCAATTGGCGTATCTGGCGCACCATTAATGGTTACCGATGAAATGCCTACACAGCCAGTTTGTTTATTCGTAACTTTCAAAACATAAACGCCAGCTTTTGAAACTGTTGGCGTCAAAGTTGTATCGTTTTTCGTAATATTTCCGTTTGTAGTCGTCCATTTATAAGTATATTTTGCGCCTTTTGAACTAGCGGTTCCATCGAGCGTAATGGGTTGTTGGGCAGCGCTACAAATGATAAATTGTTCTGGACCAGCATACGCCAAAGGCACATCTGGTGTCTGAATCGTCAAAACTTGCGAAGTATCTGAGCAACCATTTATGGTATTGGTTACTTTTATGGCATACGTTCCAGCTGCCACAACTGTTGCTGTGATTTTATCTTTTCCAGTTTTTACAAGGCCATCTGCAGTGATCCATTCGTAGCTTATATTTGCACCTTTGTCAGAACCAGTGCCATCTAAAGTGACTTCGGGATTGGTACATGAAATGACACCATTTACAGTCGCTTTCGCTTTTGGTCTTTTTATATCGGCATCGAGCTCAAGCGTAATGACCAATTTATTAGGTTTTGTTGCATTGTCAGTTACTGTTACCGTAAATGTTCCTTTTGCCAATGCGCTCACATCTTTAGTGGTTGCATTGTAGGCATTGGAAGACCATTGATATTTGTAAGGTTGCGTACCACCATTGATAGTCAAGTTTATTTTGCCGCCAAGAGGTTCTTTACAAGTTGGCATAATCAAAAGCGTATCTACTAAAAGTAAAGCACTTTTTACGGTTATTGAACCAGCTTTTCCGTTCAATCCAATATTGTCATCGCCAGCAATGGCACTATGCACATCAATCGGAATTGGGTTTGAGGTAAATTCGATTGGGAAAACACCCGTCAATCCAATTGGTTTAAAACAGATTTGATATATCGTTGTACTATCTGGAACATTGAGTCCATTCGGCACAAACCAACTCACTGATATATTGCCATCGTTTGAGTTGTTGATATTAAATGCTGCATTATCTAAACTTGGTAAATTAAAATTTGATACTTTTGTA
>JAYUJV010000287.1:0-1014 GCA_043764975.1 Saprospirales bacterium | reverse complement strand
CCTGCAATGAAGTTGAAAAGCAATACTTAAAATTAAATTAATGAAATTAATTAAAATAATATGCTGCTTATTATACTTTATCCAAAATTAAAAAATTTATTAATTTAGTGTATTCTAAAAAAAATACCTTGTAAATCAACGACTTACAAGGTGTTTTTTATTTTCTACAATCCCAAAATATCAGACAACAACATCAAATCATTGTCTAGCGTTTTGGTATGATGAATAGCCTCTTCAAAAGGCGTATATTTTATTTTATTATTGACCAAACCGATAGCGACATTCGTTTTGCCGTCAAGCAAGGCTTTTACGCCAGCAAAACCCAATCGACTTGCCAAAACCCTATCCGCACAAGTCGGAGACCCGCCCCTTTGCAAGTGACCAATTACAGCAATTTTGATGTCGTAAAAATCAAATTTTTCCTTGACCAAATCTGCCACTTTTTGCGCTCCGCCGAGCTTATTTCCCTCTGCTACCAAAATAATCGAGAACAATTTATTGCGTTTCGCACCTTTTTTCAACACATCTAAAAGCTCATCAAGTGTCATCGCATTCTCAGGAATCATAACGCCACTTGCGCCACTTCCGATGCCCGTATTCAAGGCAATATAACCCGAATCTCTGCCCATAACTTCCACAAAAAACAAGCGATTATGCGAATCTGCGGTATCGCGAATTTTATCCACCGCACGCATCGCCGTATTCACAGCCGTATCAAAACCAATCGTATAATCAGTACCATAAAGGTCATTGTCGATAGTGCCAGGCAAACCTACAAACGGAATATCATACTCCTGCGACATCAGCAAAGCACCTGTAAAAGTACCGTTGCCGCCAATCGCCACACAAGCATCTATGTCATGCGCCATAAGGTTTTCGTAGGCTGCTTTTCTGCCTTCGGACGTGCGAAAAGCATCGCAACGAGCCGTTTTTAGCATCGTGCCGCCGCGGTGCATGATATTTGCCACATCGTTACTTTCCAAACGGTTGATGTCGCCACGAATCATACCGTCG
>JAYUJV010000286.1:0-1014 GCA_043764975.1 Saprospirales bacterium | reverse complement strand
CCTGCAATGAAGTTGAAAAGCAATACTTAAAATTAAATTAATGAAATTAATTAAAATAATATGCTGCTTATTATACTTTATCCAAAATTAAAAAATTTCTTAATTTAGTGTATTCTAAAAAAAACACCTTGTAAATCAACGACTTACAAGGTGTTTTTTATTCTCTACAATCCCAAAATATCAGACAACAACATCAAATCGCTATCTAAAGTTTTGGTATGATGAATTGCTTCATCGAAAGGTGTATATTTTATTTTATTATTGACCAAACCGATAGCGACATTCGACTTGCCGTCGAGCAAAGCTTTTACGCCAGCAAAACCCAACCGACTCGCCAAAACCCTATCCGCACAAGTCGGAGAACCGCCCCTTTGCAAGTGACCAATTACGGCAATTTTGATATCGTAAAAATCAAATTTTTCTTTTACCAAATCCGCTACTTTTTGCGCTCCGCCGAGCTTATTTCCCTCTGCTACCAAAATAATAGAGAACAATTTATTGCGTTTCGCACCTTTTTTCAACACATCTAAAAGCTCATCAAGTGTCATCGCATTTTCAGGAATC
This sequence comes from Saprospirales bacterium, assembly GCA_043764975.1. Taxonomy (GTDB): domain Bacteria; phylum Bacteroidota; class Bacteroidia; order Chitinophagales; family Saprospiraceae; genus JAYUJV01. The sequence goes on along the minus strand of JAYUJV010000286.1, from coordinate 450 downwards.
ATAACGCCACTTGCGCCACTTCCGATACCCGTATTCAAAGCAATATAACCCGAATCTCTGCCCATAACTTCCACAAAAAACAAGCGATTATGTGAATCTGCCGTATCGCGAATTTTATCCACCGCACGCATTGCCGTATTCACAGCCGTATCAAAACCAATCGTATAATCAGTGCCGTAAAGGTCATTGTCGATAGTGCCAGGCAAACCTACAAACGGAATATCATACTCTTGCGACATCAGCAAAGCACCTGTAAAAGTACCGTTGCCGCCAATCGCAACACAAGCATCTATGTCGTGCGCCATTAGGTTTTCGTAGGCTGTTTTTCTACCTTCGGGCGTACGAAAAGCTTCGCAACGAGCCGTTTTTAGCATCGTGCCGCCGCGGTGCATGATATTTGCCACATCGTTACTTTCCAAACGGTTGATGTCGCCACGAATCATACCGTCG
>JAYUJV010000285.1:0-2926 GCA_043764975.1 Saprospirales bacterium | reverse complement strand
ATTTACGAAATGCAAGCCAATGGCTTGCGCGAAGTCAGCAATCCTTCGGAGTTGTTGCTTTCGCAAAAAGAAGAAGATTTGAGTGGTAGCGCTGTATCAGCGACCATAGAAGGGATGCGCCCGATGCTCATCGAGACCCAAGCGCTAGTCAGTACGGCGGTGTATGGTACGCCACAACGTTCTGCGACTGGCTTTGATTTGCGCCGTTTGGGAATGTTATTGGCGGTACTCGAAAAAAGATGTGGCTTTTCGTTTGGTCAAAACGATGTATTTCTCAACATTGCTGGCGGCATCAGGGTCGATGACCCTGCTATTGATTTGGCGATTGTGAGCGCCTTGATTTCTTCCCTCGAAGATGTGGCCGTTACGAGCGATATTTGCTTTTCGGGCGAAGTTGGCCTTTCGGGCGAAATACGTGCCGTCAATCGTATAGACCAACGCATACAAGAAGCGGCTCGATTGGGATTCAAGCAAATTTTTATTTCAAAATACAATATAAAAGGCTTGAACGTGGACAAATACGACATCGAAATAGTGACGTTGGCAAAGGTAGAAGAATTGTACAGAGCCTTGTTTCAATAAGGATTTGTGATAAGTATTTTTTATTTTTTTAATAAAATAATTATACTGTAGCGCACAAGATTTTACCTTTCTATATATCAAAATAAATAAATATCGAATATCGAAGTTGAATATCGAATATCGAAATCTTGTAGAGTACTTTTGATAATTCTTATTTGACATTCGTATTATTCAATATTCGTTATTCCTTGTTCAATATTCGATATTTTATTAAAAGGATAAAATTAGAGGCATTGTCATATCAACACTAACTCACTGATAATGTAGGTTTTATAAACGAACCCAAGACAACAGCTGCTACACTTGCAGCCAAACCGTATAGAATTGGCGGTACCTCGCTATGCACCATAAAATCAAAATATGCCCAAGTCAGCATACCGATTATCATGGAGCTAATTGCGCCAAAAGCAGAGGTTTTCTTCCAGTAAATACCTGCCATCAAAGGAACGAATAGACCGACAAGACTGATGGCAGAAGATTGGCCAACGAGTTCAAAAATATCGTTGCTCAACGTAGCAATCCACGCTGAAATGAGCGTGATGCCAACCACCGAAAGACGCATAACAAATAAAGTTTTTTTATCCGTTACATTTTTCATAAAAGGCTTAATGATGTTTTCACCGATGACCGTAGAAGGCGCTAATATCGCACCTGATGTGGTACTCATAATAGCAGAAAGTAGCGCGCCAAAAAACAATACTTGCACCACTATATTGCCATGCTGCAACACCAATTGAGGGATAAGCATCTGTATATCTTTGCCTTCGGCAACTAAATCTGGATATAGTCTTTTGCCAGCCAAACCTATAAAAAGCGGTATAAAAGCAATCGTCAAATACAAAATACCTGACGCATACGAAGCGCGAACGGCGGTTTTTTCATCTTTTGCAGACATGATTCGCTGAAACACATCTTGCTGTGGTATAGAGCCGAGACCAACCGTAATCCAAGCTGCAAAGTATTTTATCCAGTCCATGCTCGAAGCGTGTTTGGGCGTTAAATCAAAAAAACCTTCTGGCTGTGACGCAATCAAAGCACCGAAACCGCCGACTTCATGTATCACTTGATATAGTACAAATAGTAACCCAAGCACAATCATAATGGTCTGCACAAAATCTGTAATCGAAACGGCCCACATACCGCCCACATAAGTATAAATCATGACTATGAACGCGCATAAAAAAATACCATAAGTCACAGGCAAGCCAGACACCACTTGAAACACGATGGACAAGGCGATGAGTTGCGCCGCTATCCAACCTAGATACGAAGGCACGATGATAATGGCGGACACGAGTTCCGCTTTTTGATTAAAACGATGTTTGAAATAATCCGAAAAGGTCAAAAGATTGAGTTTATAAAGCGGCTTGGCGATCAATAAACCAACTAAAATCAGACACAAAGCTGCACCAAACGGCTCTTCGATAACCGCCAAAATGCCGCCTTCGAGGAACTCTTTGGTAGAACCCATGAGGGTTTCGGAGCCAAACCACTCGGCAAAAAGCCCGCAAGTGACCATGTAAAAAGGAAGGCTTTTACCCGCCACCACAAAGTCAGCCGTATTGTTTACGAACCGCGCCGACCACCAACCGATACCCACCGTAACCATGAGGTAGAGTATGATAAAACCTAATAACATATTTATTAAAAATTGTATATTTTCAAATAGCGAGATAAAGGTATTTGAAAATCAAAAATAATTTAGTAAAAAGGCTGTCAAAAATGATTTTTTATTCATAAAAAAGATTTTTAGTTTGTAAATATGATTTTTTTTCAGTATATTTGTACAAAGACTTTATGAAAAGCGAAGTATTTCATATTCTGATAAAGCCTATCATATTCTATATTAAATTTTATTTTATGTTGATTTTACTAATAAAATTAAAAATTAATTTTTAATTAACAAGCTATTTAAAAATTAAATTAAATATAAAATATAGTTGCACTATATATAATACTGAACACCAACGATAAGATTGAGATAAAATACTACGTTTTTTAACCTAAAAACAGCAAAAAAGATGGACGCACCGCAAGACAACCCAATCGTAGAATATTATTCTCCCGAAGAGAAAGTATTGATTCAGCGTGCTTATCGCAATTTGTTACGCTCCATTAGCGTAGAGCTAAACAATGAAGATAAAGTAGTGATTCGCAAGGCATATAAACTTGCCGTAGAAGCGCATGCACCGCAACGTCGTAAAACTGGCGAGGCTTACATTTTTCATCCCATAGAAGTGGCGCGTATTTGTGCTGCCGAAATTGAACTTGGCACAACGGCTATTGCCGCTGCATTGCTACATGATGTGGTAGAAGATACGCCGATTACGCTCCAGGAAATCAA
>JAYUJV010000284.1:0-1021 GCA_043764975.1 Saprospirales bacterium | reverse complement strand
ATACCATTTAGACTTTTATGTTTACATTTATAAAAATACAGAATGAAACCAATTAACTTTGATAATATCAGCAAATAAAAACTTTAAACAACTTCTATAAGAATTTACCCTTTTTACTAAAATTTGTGCTATTGGGATTGAAACGTAAGTTTCAAAATTAGTGAAATTAACTTCGTTGAGGACTTCGCCGTTCGTGTTAAAATTTATCTACATTTTAAGCGAAGGCTTAAACCATATTGTAGTAAAAAACTTGTTGTGAAGGACATTCACAACAAGTTTTTATTTTATCCATATTTTATTAAAAAAAATAAAATTAAGCACGCTAATTGCTACATTATCAATACTTTTGTATTGAGGTTTATTTCTGTAAACTTGAATCCTGACCATTTCATTTGCAAAATTTTAAAAGTGAACAAATATGAAAATTTTAATAAATAGCCTTTTGCTCATCAGCGCAATGGCAACTATAATGTGTTGCAAGCAAACGCCACCTACGCGCGAGGCTCGATACAGCAACGAAGCACAAGACCCGAACGCGCTGTTCAAACGACTCGACAAAGCGCAAACTGGCATCACGTTCGAGAATGACCTTAAAGAAAATAACGATATTAATTATTTGACGTATTTCTACTTGTACAACGGTGGTGGCGTTGCCACAGGAGATTTTAACAACGACAATCTGCCCGACGTTTACCTGAGCGCTACCATGGGCGAAAACAAACTTTACCTCAATAAAGGCAATATGCAATTCGAGGATGTGACCGAAAAAGCAGGTGTACAAGCCAAAGGCGGATTCAAATCTGGCGTTACGCTCGTGGACATCAACAACGACGGCTTGTTGGATATTTATCAATGCCGATCTGGACAGACCGCAACAGATTGTAACGACCTTTTGTACATCAATAAAGGCAACATGACCTTTGAGGAAAGTGCTGCAAAATATGGCATACAAGACCAGTGCGCCACAAACAGCGTCAATTTTTTTGATTTCGACCACGATGGCGACTTGGATTTTTATATG
>JAYUJV010000283.1:0-2935 GCA_043764975.1 Saprospirales bacterium | reverse complement strand
CGTAAGTTATTATGCGTTACGTATCGATTTTGTCCATTTTTGTCCGATAATGATTTATTTATAAAATAAAAACTTTATCTTTGTAACGATATTCTTACCTCACAAACTTAGTTTTTATAAAAGAAATGACAAACCTTTAATGTTTGAACTCCAATTATCTTCATCATAAATACCTACTAATAAGAATATTACATAATCTAAAATTTATAAATTTATAAAATAATTTAACATGAATCTAAAATCATTTCTACTTATATTGAGTTTATTTAGTATTTCGATACTAAACGCACAAGAAGCTGTTTTTCAAACTTTTAAAGACACACGTGTCATCAATGCACATACGACTGAGGTTTTGCCTCGTGGCAAAATGGATATCCGTATCGGCCACCGATTCGGTGATTTGGCTGGCGAAAATGGTGGTTGGAATAATTTTTATGGTTTAGAATATGCCACAGACGTTTGTATAGGCGGCGAATACGGCCTACGCAAAAACATGACTGTTGGTTTATATCGCTCAAAAGGTGCGAGTGATTTGAGAAAAAATGTATCGCTTTTTGCAAAAACACGCCTATTTCAGCAAAATGACAAACTCCCTATTACGGCTACTTTGCTGACGCTCGCAACCGTAACAACTATGAAAAATGCGAACAATCCAGACCAACTTTACAACTTCAATAATTTTGGCGACCGTATGGCATATCATGTTGGATTAATGGTGTCGCATAAATTTGGTAATCGCTTTTCTTTGCAATTAGCGCCAAGCTACACTTACCATGCCACACGATTTTCAGACGATGTGAATGGCATTCTTGCAATGGGTGCAGTCGCGAAAATACAATTGAATAAACACAACGGCATAATCCTAGATGCTACCGTTCCTCTCACGAATGCTACCTATAATAGTAATAAACGCCAACCCATATTGGGTATCGGTTGGGAAGTCGAAACTGGTGGACACGTATTTCAAATCAATTTTACGAACGCCGAAGGCATCATGGAAACCGATTATATTCCATATACTAAAGCGCAATGGGGCAAAGGTGAATTCCGTTTGGGATTTACGGTTTCGAGAAGGTTTAATATATAGTCCTCCCTAAATCCCTCCAAAAGAGGGACTTTTGCAATCGTAGAGTACGATATTTAGTATCCTCAATTTTAAGTATTGCTTTTAATATATACATTAAAACAACATGAATAAAATATTAATAATCAGCATTATATCTATTTTTATGGCAAGCGTAATACGTTTACCATTGATGGAAACAAAACCTGCTACTCGTGTAGATGAGTCCACGCCACTCAGTACGGTACTCGAGCAACTTGGCGACAAACCAGTCGATAAGCCCGATATGAACATGAAAGGTGTATCGGTGGAGCGCGGTCGTGATTTGTTCACTGGCGGCCATACGATTGGACCAAATGGGGTGCGAACGCCAGAGCAAAGTCCGCATTTTAAGTGTGTCGCTTGCCACAATACGCAACGTGAAGATCCAGATTTGATGAAAAGTGACCCCGAAGCGCGCTTGGATTATGTAAAGTTACATGGCGCAAAATTACTGCAAGGCACAACCGTTTGGGGCATTTATAACCGCACCAGTTTTTATAACGGCGATTACTTTCGTAAATACGGCGACCTCGTGTATAAGACGCGCAACAACATACGCGAAGCCATACAATTGTGCGCCATCGCTTGCTCGCAAGGCCGACATTTGAAGGATTGGGAAGTGGAAAGCATCTTGGCTTATTATCAATCCATTGGCTTAAAAACTGGTGATTTGAGTTTACAAAAAGCTGATTATCAGGTCATTAATGATGCCATGAATACAGGTGCGGGAAAAGAAAAAGCATTGGCGATGCTCAAAACAAAATACCGTACCGATTCGCCCGCTACCTTTGTGTTGCCGCCAACTGACATCAAAAAAGGTTATGGTAACAAAGGCAACGTGGAGCGTGGCAAAACCATCTACGACCTCAGTTGTTTGCATTGCCACGAGCGTAAGATTTACTCTTATTTTGAACTGGATCAGGATAAAATGTCGTTCCGATTTTTGAAAAAATTTATGAGTCGTTATTCTCGATATTCGCTCTACCAAGTTGGGCGTTGGGGAACTGAACCGATGCATTGGAAGCGCGCTTATATGCCTTTCTATACAGCCGAAAAGTTGTCGAACCAACAAATTGAAGATTTGCGTACTTATATCGAAATGGCTGCTGAATAATTCAATAATTCAAAATTGTCAGTTAGTCATTTTTGTCGGTTAGTCGGTGATAATCAGCACTTTATACGATATTATGTTACAAATAATCTTATGATAATCAATTATTTATAAATAAAAAATTATCAATTAAAAATCGAAAAGACGTTACCGACACCTTAAAGGTGTCGGTAACGTAATAAAAGTAACAAAAAAAATCATTCTAAAATTTGCCACTACGATAGAACTCCCTCCCTTTGGGTGGGCTGGGGTGGGTTTTAGTGCGGGTCTTATTGTTGGGTCTTTTAAAAATCACTTCTGACCGTAAAGCTCAAATTTCTACCTGAACTACTCACGCCCGAAGCATACACTCTATAATGCGTATCAAGTATATTTTCAAAACCAACTTGAAGGCTTAAATTTTTCAAAATATCATAACTTGCACGAAGATTTAGCGTGTACCAAGCTGGCATAAAACCGTTTTTAGAATCAGCAGAATAAAGCTCGTTGTCTTCTGTTCCGATGCGGTAATCAGCTGTTTTTTTCGCTCCGTTGAACAAGGTATAAACACTTGCGCGCACTTTGTTTTTAGCAAAATCAACACTTATTTTACCAAAAACTGGCGGAATATGATCCAAAGGTGTTTCTCCGTTTGCGCCTAAAACACGACCTTTTGTATATGTATAATATGCTGATAATGAAATACTTGGAGTAATTTTACAACGTCCGCTTACAGAAAT
>JAYUJV010000282.1:0-7990 GCA_043764975.1 Saprospirales bacterium | reverse complement strand
ACTTTCTTTTTTTCTTCTTGCGTAGTGCCTTTCGTGATGATTTCTTCTACATAAGTGTTCCATTCGCCACAACCTGAGCATTTACCGACCCATTTAGGCGCAGTCGTGCCGCAACTTGTGCAGGCGAATATTTTTTTTACAGCAGACATTTTTTATCTTTAAAATTGAATTTATTTTTTATATTTTTTATAAATATTTGAAAATCAATTATTTATAAATGAATTTTATCCACACGTGTTTGGTGTCGTCCGCCTTCAAAATTAGTTTGAATAAAAATTTTTACCATATCCAAAGCCAAATCTTTATCCACGAAGCGAGCTGGAATGGCGAGTATGTTCGCATCGTTGTGCAAGCGCGATAGGGTAGCGATTTCTGCTGTCCAACACAAAGCACAACGGATACCTTGGTGCTTATTCACGGTCATAGCAATGCCGTTGCCGCTACCACATAACACAATTCCAAAATCCACGTCTTTGTTTTCTACGGCATTGGCCACAGGGTGTCCGTAATCGGGGTAATCTACTGCCGATTCGCCGTGAGTGCCAAAATCTTTGACTGCAATGTGATGTGTATTTAGGTATTCAATCACAAGTTGCTTCATGTCAAATCCTGCATGATCTGAGCCAATGGCAATATTTTTGATTTCCATAATGTCTTTTTTAAATGACTTTTAATATTTTTGCGATTCAATAATTGTTTTAGCGTCATTATCTGAGCACAAAGGTAAACTACTGGTCGTAAAAATTGTATAAAAAAGAACTTGAAACATCAAATATCATAAATCAAATGTTAAATTTTAGAAAATATTAACAATAAAATACAATATTTGTATATATTCTTTTTTGAATAACAATATTTGCATAAATTTACGCTCGAAATGCAAAAAACGCATTTTAAGTTTTATTAAAACAAAAGGAAAAGTCAAAATGATTGAAGAAGCTACAAACTCTTCGCTCGATCCCATTGATTTTGCAATCTTATCTCAGTTGCAAAAAGATGGTCGAAAGTCTTTTACGGAGATTGCGGAAGAACTCAATGTATCAATCGGCACTATCCGAAAACGTGTCAATCGACTAATAGAAGATCATACACTCCAGATTATTGGTCGTGTTGCTCCTGATAAAGTCGGATTTCATATCTACGCCCATATTTTTATTGCTGTTCGTCCTGCAAACTTAATTGACAGTGTTGCTTTGCAAATTGTTGAACTACCCGAAGTCAGTTTTGTGGCCATGACATCAGGCGAGTACGATCTGGAAGTCAATGTCATGTGCCGCGACAACGACCATTTAGTGATGCTCATGAACAACCACTTGCACAAGATAGAAGGCATACATAGAACGCAGACAAATATGTATGTAAAAGTATATAAAATTGCGCAGCCCGATCTTAATCTTGTACACAACGGACTTCCGCCAGGAAGCACCGTATAATAGTGCATTTTTCTTTTATTAAAAAAACCGAACTGAATTTTTCCTGATGCTCGCATTAGGTTTAATCCGTTTGCGAATATAATATATCTCAAACTAAAATAATACACAAAATTTATTAAACAAATCTAGAATTATTAACTTTAATACAATGAAATTGAAACTACTTAGTTTTTTACTCTTGTTATTTTGCTTGTCGAATAACAATGTAGTAAACGCACAGCAAACTTACCCTGTAAAAGGTGTTGTGAATGACAACACAGGCGAAGGAATTCCCTACGTGAATATCCAAGTAAAAGGCGGTATTCAGGTTGCAAATACAGATGTGAATGGTAATTTTACCATCAATTTGGCATCTTTACAGTCAAAATTAGTCTTCTCGGCAATCGGTTACGAAAAGCAAGAAGTTGATGTTGCTTCTCGTAATTTTGTTACTGTTACGCTAAAGGAATCGTTTACACAACTCGAAGACGTAGTCGTAGTTGGTTATGGTTTACAAAAGAAAAGTGTCATCACTGGTGCTATATCTTCTATTGACAACAAAGATTTTAAGGATCAACCAGTTTCAAATTTAGCGAGTAGCATACAAGGTAAATTGGCTGGTATTAATGTCACTTCTCCATCTGGAACGCCAGGTGCAGGTTTGTTGGTTAGTATTCGTGGTACGCAGAATCCTTTGTATGTAGTAGATGGTATTCCGCTTTTGAGCGAGAGTAATGCAGCATTGGCTACATCGTATGATACTGGTGGTAACGTGACTGGCCAAGGCCAAAACGTGAGTTCTATCTCAGACATCAACCCCAATGACATCGAATCTATTGAAATTTTGAAAGATGCTTCGGCTGCATCTATATATGGTGCGCGTGCTGCAAATGGTGTTGTGTTAATCACGACCAAGCGCGGTGTGCAAGGCAAAACGCAGTTCGGTATTAACCATTATTTTGGTTTACAAAAAATGGCGCGCGAAATTCCATTTATGTCATCAACAGAAATGGTAAGCCTCATTGAAGATGCACGCAGACAAGATTTAGCCATTTATAAAAAAGATAACACTGCTTTTAATGACATCGCGGGATTTGACCCTAAGGTATTGACCAATCCGCTACCCGATGCATTTAAAACTAATGTGAATACAAATTGGTTGAAAGCAGTGACCCAAACAGCACCCATTCATAGTACAGAACTCTATGCAAGAGGTGGTAATGACAAAACCAAATTTTATATCGGTGGTAGTTATTTTGACCAAAAAGGTATCGTGATAGAATCTGGTTTTCAACGTGCCAATGCACGTATCAACCTCGACCATAAAGTAAGCGATAAGTTCTCTATAGGTAGCACGATGAGCCTTTCGCGCTCAAAGAACAGACGTAGTTTCAATGACGATACCTATACTGGTATCATCACGAATGCCATTGGCGCTTCTCCATTTATGCCAGCTTATGACAAGAATGGTGATTATTCAAAATTTGAAGACTATCAAGTATCTTGGTTGTCTGACAATCCTGTTAAGTCGGCCAAAGAAATTGTGGCTTATACAAATAGTAATCGTGTATTAGGTTCTTTCTTTGCTGATTATAAATTCAATCAAAATTGGACAGCTCGCACAGCTTGGTCAGCAGATTATTCTAACCTCAATGATGATCAGTTCTTTTCGGCACTAACATCAGATGCACAAACTGTAAACGGACGTGCATTGTCAGCAAAATATAGCAACTTGACTTGGTTGGGTGAAAACACTTTAAACTTCAGAAAAAATATCCTCGAAGACCACAATGTTGGTTTGTTGTTAGGTTATACGCTTCAACAATCAAAATCCGAACGCTCTGCGATTGGTGGCAATGGTTTCCCAGTTATACCAGGTAAAGTATATAATACATTGGCAGCCTCTAATGTGTTTCCGATTCCTGTTATCCCTGCTACAGGTTGGGGATTGGTTTCGTATATTGCTCGTGCCAATTATGATTACAAAGGTCGTTTTATCGCAGCAGCAAGTTTGCGTGTAGATGGTTCTTCTCGCTTCCCGACCGATAATCGCTATGCAACTTTCCCATCTTTATCATTGGGCTATCGCTTGATTTCGTCTGAAAATGCAAAAAAAGCAATTACAGACTTGAAATTACGTGGAAGTTATGGTATCACTGGCGACCAAGAGATTGGCGATTTTCAGAATCGTGCGTTCTGGAAACCAGTTCGTTACAACGGCGTAGCAGGTTTGTTGCCGCGCAACATCGTGGACCAAAAACTCCGCTGGCAAGAAAATACAATGGCCAATCTAGGGATCGATTATGAATTTTTCAAAGGCCGTATTGCAGGTTCATTAGAAGTTTTTCAAGGTAAAAAGAAAGGTTTATTGAGCGAAGATGTGATTCCAGGCACAACTGGTTTCCCGACTGTTACGCGTAACTCTGGCGAAGTAAAAAATTCAGGTTTAGAGTTTTCGATTGTTGCCACACCTGTCAATACAGGTAAATTTAGATGGCAATCGTCATTCAATATTACGTTCTTAAAAAATGAAATTACTAAACTTTCGGTAGATAGTCAGCTCGTAAGTGCTTATTTTGACTTAGCGCCAACACATCTATTGGCTGTTGGTCAGCCGATTGGTAGTTTTTGGGGACTCAAAGCAACAGGTGTAGATCCTGCTACTGGCGACCTCATGCACGAAGACGTGAACAACGACGGTATCATAGACGGAAACGATGCTCAGATAGTCGGCAAAGCACAGCCTACTTTTTTTGGAGGTTTGAACAATTCTATCTTTTTTAATAATTTTGATTTTAATGTCATTACACAATTCAGCTACGGCAATAGTGTATTCAATCTTATCCGTGGCACATCTAACTCACTTGGCTACAGTGATGGCGGTTGGGACGAAAACTATAATCTTACTACCGTATATGCCAACAACACAAAGGCTATGAACAATCGCTGGCAAAAGCCAGGCGATGTTACTGATGTGCCGCGCGCTTCCTTGTTGGTAAACCAAATACCTAGTAACTCTTCTTATTTCTTAGAAGATGCCTCTTTTATTCGTATCAGAACGCTTTCTTTGGGTTATACAATCAAAAATGGTGGCAAATTTTGTGACAATGCACGTATATATGCACAAATTCAAAATCCATTTGTGTTCACGAAATACTCAGGCTTCGATCCAGAAGTAAGTTCTACGGGTGGGAATAACGACAAAACGGCAGGTGTCGATTTTGCAGCTTATCCGCAAGCACGTACTTATATGCTAGGCTTTAATGTCAATTTTTAAAAAAAAACAAGAAAATAATTAATCAAATATTAAACATAATTAACGATTTTTTAAATTAAAGAAGAAACTAATCATTAGCTATTATTTTAATTTTCTTAATTTCCTTAATTATTTTAATTTTTTTTAGTCGATAAATATTAATAAAAAAATGAAATCATTTAAAATATATACAATATTAAGCATTGTGATGTTGTTTTTAGGTGCATCATGCAATGTTTTAGATCAAGAAAATCCGAGTGACATCATAGAAAGTGAGGTGTCTATTTCTATGGAAGCGCTAAGAGTAGGTATGTACAGTTCGCTTCAATCTCGCGATTATTATGGCGGCAATTATCCATTGACGGCTGATGGTTTTAGTGACAATGGTGCCACAGGTGGCTTCAATTTCCCTGCTTTAGATGAAGTAGGTGCAAGAGCTATTACGCCATCGAATCAAATTATCGAAAAAATATGGGTTGCTGTTTATAAGTCTATCAACGCTGCAAATAATGTTTTGACGCGTATTGATAATGCCAAAGATTTAGACGAAAAGACCATGAAATCTATAAAAGGCGAAGCATTATTTGTTCGGGCGCTTAGTCATTTTGATGCACTACGTATGTGGGGCGCACATTGGGACCAAGGCTCTGCTTTCGGAATACCTGTAGTGAACAAGCCTCAAGGGTTTACAGAAATAGTAGGTCGTAGCTCAGTAGCGGGTACTTATGCCGCAATTTTAGCAGATCTAAAATCTGCTGAAGCCTTAATTACGGACGATAGCAATGGCAAAGGATATATCACCCATACTGTAGTCAATGCACTTAGTGCAAGGGTATATTTGTATGCAAATGACAATGCAAAAGCGGTAGAATATGCCAATAAAGTAATAGATACTAAGAAGTATGTGTTTTTCAATCCGTCAGATTTTTTAGTGACTTATACTGGTCGCCAAACAAGAGAAAGTGTTTTTGAATTGATTTTTGATGCTCAAAATCAAAGTATTTATAATTTTGCTACCTATAGTCGCCCAGATGCCTTTCGTACCGAAATCAGTTACTTTGCAAGTAGTGATTTAGATACGTTTTTCATGTCGCGCAAAAATGATGTAAGAGCAGAGTCTGTTAATTTTAAAGACAATGATGCTTCTATTTCACCTGATGGCCGTAGCGAAAAATACCGTGGCGAAAAGTTGCGTGACAATCCTGCATACATCATTCGTTATGCAGAAATATTGTTGATTGCAGCCGAAGCCAAAGGCAAAACAGCTGGTTTAGCTGATTTGAATACTTTGCATACAGCTCGTGGCATGGCAGCTATAAAAGCAAGCGATGTCAGCACTGATGCTGCTTACACAGCCGCAATCCAAGACGAACGCCGCGCTGAACTCAATATGGAAGGGCATCGTTACTTCGATTTGGCTCGTATTGGACAAGTTGAAACCGTGTTGGGCATAGGTGTATTACCTGTATTCCCGATTCCATTCCGAGAACTAACAGCTACCAAAGGTGCGATAAAACAATACCCTGGGTATTAATAAAAATGTAGATTGAGTACACAAAAAAGCCTTTGAATCATCATTGATTCAAAGGCTTTTTTTGTGTAAAAATAAATATTCGGAATTATCGATTAAAAATTTCAGAAGACGTTACCGACACCTTAAAGGTGTCGGTAACGTAATAAAGACTACCAATCTTGACTTGTCGGATGTATCATCAACTCATCAATCACAACGTGTTTGGGTTGGTTCATGATGTATTGTATCGCGTCGGCCATATCGCTTGCTTTTAGCCATGAATCGTGACTCGGATCGCCTTGCGGCTCTGCATGAAACATAGTATCCACCAAACCCGAATACACGACAGACACTTTTACACCTTGCGAACGCACCTCTTTGCGCAAAGCCATCGAAAATGCATCTTGAGCAAATTTACTGGAACAATACAACGCACCACCATCGAACACGCGACGCGCTACGTCAGATGCGATATTGATAATATGCCCTTCTTTGGCGGCTTTCATGTGCGAAAGTGCTGCTTTGCACATCAAAAATGTACCTTTTACGTTCGTGTCATATACATCTGACCATTGCTCGGCACTGTAGCTGTCCGTCGAGCCAAACACACCAAATCCAGCGTTATTGATTAAAATATCTATTTTACCATAAGCATCTATCATGCCTTGCGTGATGGCGTTTGCTACATTTTCATCTGCCACACTACCAGCTACAATGATGCAACTTGAACCTGCTTGCTCCACTTCTTTTTTGAGCGATAACAATTCTGTTTCACTCCTCGCCACCAAACCCAAACACAGTCCTTGATTCGCCAATTGCAAAGCCAAAGCCTTGCCTATGCCTTTAGAAGCACCCGTAATGATGATGCTTTTATTTCTTAATGTCATTTTTTTAATATCTATAAATAATTAAAAACGAAAAAATTAAAAACACTTGTTTTTTACTTGAATATTTTACGTTATTAAGTGTAAATGTACTAAATATTGCAGTTTTCATTATGCCTAATATGTTGATTATTAGTTCATTATATAGACTTGAATACTTAATACTAAAATACTTAATACTTTTGGGTAATACAAAAACTTATTACACGATGTATGTCCACAAAAAATTAAAAGAACCAGAAAACTATACCCAACTAAAGCTAATGTTTTCGATAATCTCAGGACTGACACTTTTACTGATTGGGCAGCCTTTGGCCGCGCGCTCCAATAAAGTTTTTTGCTCGTCATTGTACGCCAGCGTAGGCATATAGAATATTACATCTACACCAGCTATGCGACGTGGGCCGCTCGAAGACATGATTTTCGTTACTTCGGCGTGCATACCTGCAACACTCCAATCGCGATTTTCGGCAGCGATGGCCATTGTGGTCATCATGCAGCTTGCCCAAGCGGTGCAAAACATATCGGTTGGCGAAAAGGCTTCTCCTTTGCCATGGTTGTCCGTTGGTGCATCCGTGATTACTTCTTGTCCCGATTGCAAATGCGTCATAGTCGTACGAAGGTCGCCGTTGTATATTACCTTAGATGTCATTTTTTATATTTTTATTAAAATAAAATAATTGTATAAATATTTGAAAATCAATGTTTTATAATTAAAATAAAATTAGTTTTGAGGAATTTCTTATCGTATAAATTTCGAAGCAAAATATTATTTTATCTAAAATTTTGCTGCTACGATAGTACGTTCTTCCTTCTTTCTCCCTCCTTTAGGGCAATGCTATTAAGCTAAGGAATTGATTTTTCATATAGTTTGATTTTTCCAATCTCTGAGAAATAATACGTAGGAAAAAGCCCAAAAAGAAGC
>JAYUJV010000281.1:0-7995 GCA_043764975.1 Saprospirales bacterium | reverse complement strand
ATCGGCGAACGCCCAACGGGTTTACCCGAATTTCCGCAAGCTGTGAGTGTAAATTAAGACTCAGCGAGGTCAATAAACATAAAATATTGGTTTTTTATAAAAAAGACATTTTTATTCACGTAAAAATGTCTTTTTTTTTGTAATAATAGTTAGATTTACAACTTCATAAGCGTTTTTATACTCTTTTTATTATTGAAAATCATTCTTTTACAAAATATTATTATTATAAAATGAAAAACAAATTTATACTCTTACTGTTGTTGCTTATTGCGTTTGGCACAAATGCGCAGCAAAATGATTTTACTTTGCACTTAGAGCAAGGCGATGTCGTGCTACATCAAAATATTAAAACTATTTTAAAAAGCAATGCAATCCTCGATGAGGATTGTGTGGATGGTTTTTATTATCGCTATCTGCAATTTCAGAACAAACCCAACCAAGACACTCGACAAGACATCGAAAAAACTGGCTTACGATTGTTGGAGTATTTGCCAAGCCAAACTTACGTAGCAGCAATCCCAAAAAATCTTGCTATGAGCGACTTGACACGATTCAATCTTCGCTGCATACAACCCATTGCTTCTGAGCATAAATTATCGAAAGAATTATTGCAACCGCCTTATGGCGAATGGGCAATCTATGACGATAAGATAGATGTAGTGGCTCAATATCCAGAAAATCTGTCGCTCGCTACAGTAAAAAGATGTTTTGAAAAACTTCCTTTTGTAGAAATATTGCAAGAAACAACCTTAAAAAACGTATTTGTACTTCGTATTCCGATTACTCAAATGATGGATTTGGCAGCAATGCCTTATATAAGCCATATCGAAATGGTGCCGCCGCCGAGCGAAAAAGAAGATTTACTTGGCCGCTCATTACACCGTTCCAATATCTTAGATTCAGAATATGATGGCGGCTATAAATACGACGGTAAAGGCTTAAAAGTCTTAATTCGTGATGACGGACAAGTTGGCCCTCACATCGATTTTACAGGTCGTTTAGACCAGCACCTTTGCCCGACTGGCCCGACTGCTGGTTCTCATGGCGATATGACTTCGGGTATTTTGTGTGGTGCAGGCAACATAGATCCCAATATAAAAGGCCATGCGCCAGGCGCATTTTTGTACATCGTAGATTATAAAGCCGATTTTTTGGATAGCACATTAAGATTACATACTGATTATGGTGTGGTCGTAACTTCTACTTCTTATAGTGATGGTTGTAATAAAGGCTACACCAATAACGCACAAACCATTGATAAACAATTGTTTACGAATCCCAATTTGATACACGTATTTTCGGCTGGCAATGCGAACAGCACAAACTGTGGCTATGGTGCAGGCGACCAATGGGGCAATATAACTGGTGGTCATAAGATGTCCAAAAACTCGGTTGCTTGCGCTAACCTTGGCGCAGATGCTATTATTGATACCACAAGTAGCCGTGGGCCAACTACGGATGGCCGTATCAAACCCGATATTTCGGCCAATGGTCGCAATCAACTTTCTACGGACACCAATAATAAATATCAAGTTGGTGGTGGCACGTCTGCTGCTGCACCAAGCGTGGCAGGTTGCATGACACAACTTTATCATGCTTATAAAACCTTGAATAATAATAAAAATGCAGAAGGTGCTTTACTAAAAGCTGTCATGCTCAATACCGCAAATGATATTGGCCCCAAAGGGCCAGATTATCGTTTTGGTTGGGGCATCGTGAACAGTTATCGTGCGCTCAAGGCGCTCGAAGATAAACGTTATCTCAATGCTGACATTGATCAAAATGATGAAAGAAAATTTATATTGGCTGTTCCTACAGGTACAAAACAAGTACGCGTGATGTTGTATTGGGCAGATGTGCCAGCCGCTATAAACGCAAAAACAGCCTTAGTCAATGACTTGGATTTGAGCGTCATAGATCCGTCGGGTACAAAACAGTTGCCTTATATATTGAGTTATGCGCCTGATGCAACGCAACTTGCCAAACCTGCTACACGTGGCGAAGACCACATCAATAACATGGAGCAAGTTTATTTCGAAAACCCTGCTGCTGGTAATTATGAAGTGACCGTACGTGGATTCAATGTGCCAGTTGGTGCGCAAAAATTTTATATTGTTTACGAAATAATCGAAGAAGATTTCAAGATAACTTATCCGAATGGCGGCGAAAAATGGGAGCCAGGTCAGAACGTTCGTATTCATTGGGATACATATAGTTTTACAAATGAAAATTTTAAGATAGAATATTCTCCAAACAACGGCACTTCGTGGACGTCTATCGGCAACGTAAGTTCTGGCAAACGTATGTTTGATTGGACAACATCAAAAGTATCAACAGCCAAAGGCTTGATTCGCTTGACACGAGGTAACAACACTGTGGTCAATACCGTTCCTTTTTCGATTATGGATACGCCCAATGGTATAAAAGTAACAGAAGTTTGTAAAGGTAAAATGACCATAAAGTGGGATGTAGTTGATAGTGCAAATGCGTATGTGGTTTATAAACTTGGCAAGCAATATATGGATGTAATAGATACCGTAAAAACAAATCAAGCAACTATTTCAATCACAAATCCATTCGATAAATATTGGCTTACGGTGAGTGCGTTGGGTAAAGACGGTATGCGTAGCGACCGCTCGCTTGCCATTTCGTACTCAGGTGGTATTCTGAATTGTGTCGTGAAAACAAATACGGCTGCATTGGTGGCCAATACAGCAACCGAAAAAGCTATATTTAGTTGTAATCCTGTAGTAGAGAAGATAAAAATTCCGATTACAAATACTGGAAAGGATACCGTAACGAGTTGTGTTGTTTATTACAAAAAACTAAATAGTACAGATACAATTGTGAAGCAAATCGTATTGGACACAATTTTGCCTGGCAAAACAATCAATGTGTTATTTGATACGCCAATTACGTTGTCAAAAACAGAAAATACAAAAGTAGATCTTTGGGTAAAAGCCCTCAATGATGAAATTGCGTATGACGATACGTTGCACTTTACGTACAAAACGCGTATAAATCCAACACCGATTGCAGCGGCAGCTTACAAAGAAAGTTTTGAAGGCAGCAATTTACCTAAAGATTTGATTATTGAAAATAATGATAATGACCGCACTTGGGTAAAATCCGTCGCAACTGGTAGCAACAGTACCTCGAATCAAGCCTTTAGTATAAACAACTTTGGCTATGCCAATAAAGGTACAAAAGATGCCTTTTATTTGCCATCAATCACGATTCCTAACAATGCAAACAGCACATTTCTGAATTTTGATGTCGCATATATTCGTTATGACAATACTCGATTCGATACACTCATGGTAGAAGCATTGACAGATTGCGGTGCTAAAGTATCAAGTATCGTTTATGTTAGTTCGGGTATTAAATTGGCTACGGTAGGCAATACCTCAGCCACAAGTTTTGTGCCATCGAGTGTAGGTGTGTGGCGTAACGAAGTGGTGGACTTGAGTGCATACAAAGGTCAAAACATAACCCTTCGATTTACGAACATCAATTATAATGGTAACAATTTATATATTGATAACATTCGTTTTGCAAACGAAACTGTAGCGAAGCCCAAAGCGGCATTTACAATCAATAATATTGATGTTTGTCGTGGCGTGGTAGTCAATATAGCCAGTACATCAACTGGCGGAGGGTTGAGTTATAATTGGAGTTTTGGTCCAGGCAGTTCCATTTCAACGGCCAACACGACTGGCGCTTTTCCGATTAGTTACTCAAGTTCGGGTGTAAAAACGGTAACGCTTATTGTAAGTAATGGTCTTGGCTCAGATACTTTGACTCAAACCATTAATGTGAAAGTAAATCCAACGCCTTCATTCACGTCAGTACTTACGAGCGGAACTTTGACTTGCACCAATACATCTAAAAATAGTGATACGTATGCTTGGGATTTTGGTGATACAGTAGGGAAAAGTACAGAATTGAGTCCTACGTATAGTTACAAAAAAACAGGCAATTATACCGTGAGATTGACTGCCTATAATGCTTGTGGCAACAATTTTACGACACGTACAATTGCCGTTATCGTATCAGCTGACAATGACATAAATGCAAGTTTTGGTGTAAATGTAGAACCAAATCCAAGTTCAGGCATTGTGTCATTAGAGTTGAAAGCTGCCGAAATACAAGGCTATGAAGTCGAAATGCAAGATATTCGTGGCGCAATTTTACAACGTAAAAGCCTAACGCCAAGTTTACAAATCAAAGAACAATTTGACTTGACTGCTTACGCAAAAGGCTTATATTTTATGAAAATAAAAAATGAAAAGGGTAGTTTTAAAACAATGAAAATTGTGATAAATTAAATTCATTTTTAATATAAAAAACAAAAAGGTATGAATCAAGTTGGACTTGGTTTGTACCTTTTTTTATGACATATATAAAGTTCAATATTAGGCATATAGTATATTAGATGTTACGTTCTACAACGATTGGCAGCGTTCAAAACGCTGCCAACGTTCGGGAAACAAAAAGCCTCATCATGGAATCCATGACGAGGCTTTTTTATAAAATTGAATCACAAATATTAAATATGATTTAACGCTTATTGATGCGTTGAGTTGTAATTATTTTGTTGTTTTTGCCAATCAATTGTACAAGATACATACCGTTTTGTAAATCACCAACCCAGTAGCGCTCGTTGCTATCAATGTCATCTAACACACGAACTTTTCTACCTGTAATGCTATAAAATACTACTTGATTAACTTGGTCATCATTATCTCTTACGTTGATATACTCCGTAATAGGATTTGGATAAACAGCAATCTGTACAGTATTGTTATTGCTAAAACTAGTGCGGTTAGTATTGCTGCTGGTATTTCCACAACCTTGGCAGTCGTCAGCACGTTGTGCGGATACGCTTGCAAGGCATGAAATGAACAAAACGAAAACGAGTAAAATATGTTTCATAAAATTAAATTTTTGCTTGGTGTATTGACTTGTGATATACTAAAGACACTACTTTATCTATTTTGGTTGCAAGATAAGGGATTTTTTTTTACTTTCCAAAAAAAATATTTTGATTTTGTGAAATAATTAACAATTATCTTGCGTTGAAGCCTATTTTTTTATATTTATTTTAGGAATTAGGATTTTAGTTTTGGTTTTTCTTTTTTACCATCGTCAAAATCGTCGCAACAGCAACCGTTTCAGCTGTATTGTCATAAACTTCCACACGCCATTTCACGATACCTTTCGCTACATCGGTTTCATCACGTTTGTCTTGTCCGATTTTTTCTTTTACCGTAATTCTGACGCCAATCGTAGTGCCTGTATAAACTGGCTTCGTAAAGCGCGCATCTTCGATACCATAATTCAATAACACTGGCCCTTTTTTGGGATGCACGAACATACCCGCTGCTTTAGAAAGTATGTAATAACCATGTGCTACACGACCTTCAAAAAGCGTGCCTTCGAGCGAAGTTTCGTCCACGTGCGCATAAAAATGATCGCCTGACACGTTGGCAAAATTGACAATATCTGCTTCCGTTACGGTGTGTTTATGCGTGGTGTAAGTTTCGCCAATTTCCAACTCTTCAAAATGTTTTTGAAAAGGGTGTTTGTCATATTCCGTTTGTTTTCCGCCAGCTTGATATACATTCGTAATCTTTGACAAAGTAGTCGGCGAACCTTGTATGGCAGTACGTTGCAAATAGTGTTTTACACCACGCAAACCACCCATTTCTTCGCCGCCGCCGGCTCTACCCGGCCCACCATGCACCAACAGTGGCAACGGAGAACCATGTCCAGTACTTTCTTTCGCACAATCAGCATTAAGAATCAAAATTCGACCATGTAAGCAAGCTGCGCCGAGTACGAAATCGCGTGCAACGTCGTCATCGGCAGTTACGATAGAACACACCAACGAACCTTTACCCATTTTCGCCAATTCGATAGCATCCTCAAGGTCTTTGTAAGGTATGATGGTTGCCACAGGGCCAAATGCCTCGATGTCATGTGCGGCCGTTTGCACAAAAGGATTCGTGTTTAGAAAAATAATCGGCGAAAAAAATGCGCCTTTTTGCTTGTCAGCGCCCACAACATCGTAGTTGTCTAAATCGCCAATTACGATGTTTTGAGATTTTGAAAGTTCTAACACTTTATCTCTTACTTCGCTTTGTTGCGCTTTGCCAGCAAGCGAACCCATACGCACACCTTCTACTGCAGGATTGCCAATCGTAGTTGTTTGTATGCGTTTTCCAAGCGCAATCTGAACCGCTTCAATCATATTTTCTGGCACAATAACGCGACGAACGGCTGTACATTTCTGCCCAGCTTTGCTCGTTATTTCGCGATGAATTTCTTTTATAAATAAATCAAATTCGGGCTTTTCGGGCGTCACATCGGGGCCTAATATACATGAATTAAGCGAGTCCGCTTCCATGTTGAATGGTACGGATTCGGCTACCAATCGAGGTGTAGATTTGAGGAGTGAGCCAGTCGTAGCCGAACCTGTAAACGTCACAACATCTTGACTTTCAACGTATTCTAATATTCCACGTGCTGATCCGCAGATTAATTGCAATGCGCCTTTCGGCAAAATATCGGATTCGATAATGGCTTGTACGACTGCTTCTGTCAAGAAACAAGTTAGCGTAGCAGGTTTCACGATTGCTGGCACACCAGCCAACAGATTGACCGCTATTTTTTCTAACATTCCCCAAACGGGGAAGTTAAACGCATTGATGTGTATCGCTACGCCTTCGCGCGGCACGAGTATATGTTGCCCAACGAATGTGCCGTTTTTTGAAAGGTTAATGGAGTCGCCATCTAAGCAAAATCGTTCGTCGGGAAACTGACGGCGCAAACTGGCGTTGGCAAATAAATTGCCAATACCGCCTTCGATGTCCACCCAACTATCGGCTCTCGTAGCACCAGTGAATGCACTGATGGTATAAAAATATTCTTTTTTTGCAAGCAAGTGCATCGCCAAGGCTTTGAGCATATTGCCGCGCTCATGGAACGTCATTTTACGTAAGTTGCGACCACCAGTTTTGCGTGCATAGTGCATCATTTCGCCAAAATCCAGCCCTTCGCTACTCGCCACATACAAGGCTTCGCCAGTGATGGCGTTGTGCAACGGCTCGCCCGAAGGTTTTGCACTAATCCAATGCCCTTCGGCATAATTTTTTAATAATGTGGTTGACATGATTAGGATTTATGTGGGTATGACCTCCCTAATAAGCCCCATCCCAACCTTCCCCAAAAGGGAAGGAGTAAAAAAGGAGGGACTTACCAACGTGAAGGCAAACTTTGATTAAAATATTTTAATTTTATAAAGCTGATCTAAACATTTATACGCTTACTCTGCGTGAAAAAACAAATCTCCCAAGGCCATTTAAAAAACAAAATAGAAATTCTTAATCATTGACTTGAAATAAATAAATAATCAATTCAATTTCCTGCAATCAATTCCAAAAACTCGTCTTCGGTCAAAATTTGGACAGTGCCGAGTGCTTGTGCTTTTTTTAGTTTTGAACCTGCATCTTCACCGACGACCAAGATATTGAGGTTGGAACTAACAGCACTTATGTTTTTTGCACCCAAGGCTTCTGCTTTTTCTTGCGCTGCTTTTCGAGCCATTTTGTACAGAGTCCCTGTAAATAAAATTGTTTTGCCAGCCAATGGCGCATCTGCCGAAACTTGCATCGGGCGGTCTTCTTCTGTTTGCGTAAAGTTCACGCCCAAGGCTTCTAATTCATTGAGCATCAATATATTACTTGGCACATCAAAGTATTTTATCACATTTTCGGCGACGACTGGGCCTACATCTTTTATTTGCGTAAAGCGCTCTGTTGTCCAATCTTTGATGTCCATCACGTGAGTGATTTCGGCGGCAATGAGTTTTGAAACTTTACGCCCCAGATGATGTATGCTCAAACTATGCAACAAACGATGAATCGGATTTTGCTTCGCTTTTTCGATAGATTTTTTTAGATTTTCAGCCGATTTTTTACCAAAACCATCTAT
>JAYUJV010000280.1:0-1025 GCA_043764975.1 Saprospirales bacterium | reverse complement strand
TTACGCCGTTGATGTCGTCTTTCATCACGATAGTGCGCGTCGCCAATCGCTCTTGCAACAACTCCGCCAAACGCGTTTCGATGTCGTTCGTAATTTCTTTATAGCTTTCAGACGCGCTGAAATGCTTATGAATGGTCTGCAAATATGATGTTAAAAGCTGATACGCATCATCATCTATCACAAATGGATAACCGCCTAAATTGATATTGAATGTCTTGTTCATTGTATGAAATATTTAGTTTTGAATTAATGCCGTTTTTTAAAAATTATCGAGAGTCGAAAATCGAAAATCGAGAGTGCTGTTCGAGAGCATTATCGAGAGTCGAAAATCGAAAGTCGAGAGTTGCTGTTCGAGAGCATTATCGAGAGTCGAAAAGCGAGAGTCGAGAGTTGCTGTTCGAGAGCATTAATCGAAAGTCGAAAGTCGAGAGTTGCTGCTCGAGAGAATTAATCGAAAGTCGAAAATCGAAAGTCGAGAGTGCCGTTCGAGAAATTAATCGAAAATCGAAAGTCGAGAGTTGCTGTTCGAGAGTTCGCTTCTTGGCTTCTTTCGACTCTCGACTTTCGACTCTCGATTTTGTATTTCTTTCGACTCTCGATTTTGTATTACTCATTTTCTCGCTGCAATTCCACCAAACGCGCCGCTTCTGTGATTTGAGCGACTGCGCTGACGAGTTCGTTCCAAGCGTTTTGCATTTCTACGAGGGCTGCTTTTCCGCTATCGGTTAGGTGATAATATTTTCGAGGTGGTCCAGATTTGGATTCTACCCAATTGTAGTCGAGCAATCCACCGTCTTTTAGCCGCGTGAGCAATGGGTAAAGCGTACCTTCCACCACAATCAACTCCGATTTTTTGAGGCGCTCAATGATGTCCGAAGGGTACAAGGGTTGCTCTGCAATACTCGAAAGTATGCACAACTCCAGTACGCCTTTTCGCATCTGCGCCTTACTGTTTTCGATATTTATTGGATTCATATTGTTTATTTATTATTTTATAATTACTTTATTGTTAATGGTTTATAAAG
>JAYUJV010000279.1:0-7998 GCA_043764975.1 Saprospirales bacterium | reverse complement strand
TGGTCAATGTATCGCCATTCTTAAAGTTTTTTAACAACGGATCAGTCAATGTAATGACAGGAGCTTTTTTGTCTGTAATCAAAATAGTTTGAGTCGCAGTCGATTTGTTGCTACAATTATCTGTCGCCGTCCAAGTTCGAGTCAGCGTATAATTGCCAAAACAAGTTTTATTAGAAATAGTCTCGACTAGCTGCACATTAATCGGTTGGCAAATGCTACTGGAAGCAACTTGACCCGCTGGAATATTGGCATCGCACGAGGCAGTCGTATTTGCTGGAATACTCGAAAGCGTCACTTGCGCTTGAGTAGAATATGACATTAAACATATAATAAATATGAAAAAAGCCATTTTAGAAATAGGGAAATTATTCACGTTCAAAGGTTTAAATTGTTAATGAGGGATTTAACAATAAATAATAAGTAATTAGTCCAAAAACTATACCAATACATTATTTTTATTTTAATTTGAAATTGTGTTAATATTTCTTTTTATCATAAAATAAGTATAAATCAAGTTTAAAATGCTTGAAAATTGATTTTTTTACTACAAAATACTGTTTTTTAAGCAAATATTTTTCAAGATTGAAACATTAAAACATATAATATTTTTTATAATATTTAATCATTAAAATTCAATTTTCAATTTTTATAAATAGAATTGTGTTTTAAAAAACGATAAAAAATTTGAAAATCATTACATTTGCAAAAAAATAAACGATGAACAAAGCAAAATTAATTTCTTTAATAAAAGAGCGAAAATCTTATTTATGTATCGGTTTAGATGTCGAATTTGATAAAATTCCAAATCATATTTTAGAAACCGATGATCCAATATTTGAGTTCAACAAGCAAATAATAGATGCCACGCGCGACCTTTGCGTTGCCTACAAACCCAATACTGCTTTTTACGAAGCCATGGGACTGGCAGGTTTAGATGCACTCGAACGCACAATTGCTTACATAGGCAAAGAACATTTTGTGATTGCAGACGCCAAACGCGGCGATATTGGCAACACATCGACGATGTATGCCAAAAGTTTTTTTGAATATTTCAAGGCTGATGCCGTTACGGTTGCGCCTTATATGGGCGAAGACAGCGTAAAACCATTTTTGGCCTATAAAGACAAATGGGCAATTGTGTTGGGTTTGACCTCTAACGTTGGCAGCTCAGATTTTCAACTCAATGCGCTCGAAAACGGCGAAATGTTGTATGAAAAAGTCTTAAAAACGGTTCAAAATTGGGGCAATACATCAAATCTGATGTTCGTCATTGGCGCAACACACCCCGATAAATTGAAAGCTGTACGAGCCATAGTTCCCAATCATTTTTTGCTTGTACCTGGTATCGGCGCACAAGGAGGCGATTTGAAAGCTGTCAGCGAAGCTGCGCTCAATAAAGATTATGGTTTACTTATCAATTCCTCTCGTAGCATAATATATGCGAGTTCAGGTCTTGATTTTAAAATAAAAGTAAGAGCAGAAGCAAAAAAAATCCAAATGGAAATGGAAAAGTATATTTGAAAATATTGCTTTCGGACAATGCCGCGTTATTGGTGATAAAAAATATCAAACTATGAATCAACATCAGGATTACGATAAAATATTTAGAGAAAATTTTTCAAAAGTAGCGAACTCTTTATTGGTAAAGCTGTGCGGTATCTCGCCCGAAGACATCGAAAACGTAGATACAACTTTGCCGCGAACACTTGAACGTCGTGCCGATTTCCTAAAAATGGGCATTGACCCAATGACTGGCACTAAAGCCTTGTTTCACATGGAATTTCAGTCCAAAGTTCATCAAACGATGGATAGGCGCGAGTTGTTGTATTACGGCTTATTTTATGATAAATTTGGCTTGCCGATTCATCAATACGTGGTTTATTTAGGTAATGGAAATTGGAATGCACCGACCACTGTGCAGCACGCTAATCTAACTTTTTCATATAATGTGATTTGTATAAATACCATTGATTATGAGGTGTTTACATCATCCGATGACCCCGAAGAAATCATCTTGGCGATTTTAGCAAATTTTAAAAAGAGAGAAAATGCAAAGGTTGTGCAAGAGATTCTACGTTGTCTGAAATCAAAAGTTAAAAATCAAAGAAAATTACAAAAATTAATATTTCAGTTGGAAATCTTATCGAATTTACGTAACTTGCAACCTGAAATCACTAAACAACTATCTACGATGTCAATAGATTATGATATTACAAAAGACCTTCGATTTATTCAAGGTGAAGAACTTGGGAAAGACAAAGGAAAAACAGAAGTTATTTTAAAAGGATACCCGAATGGTATTACTATCTCTATGCTTTCTAATATTACTAATTTTTCGGAAACACAGGTAAGTCAAATTCTTAAGGATAATAATTTGATGTAAGGCAATGCTTTGCTTCAAAATAATTTTTGTGATATTGTGAGTTGAAAAAATGCAATACGCTGAATTTCAACAAGTTAAAAATTTAAAAAATTAATATTTCAGTTGAAAGTCTTATCAATTTTTAAGTAAATTGCAAACTGAAATCACTAAACAACTATCTAATATGCCATTTGAATATGATGTAACAACAGACCTTCGATTTATACAAGGTAAAGAAGTTGGAATCGATAAAGGTATAGGAATCGGTATAGAACAAGGTATAGTACTTGGCAAAGATGAGGGTAAAATTGAGGGTAAAATTGAGGTCATTTTAAATGGATACCCAAATGGTATTACTATCTCTATGCTTTCTAATATTACTAATTTTTCGGAAACACAGGTAATTCAAATTCTAAAGGATAATAATTTGATGTAAAGCGATGCTTTGCTTCATAATTACTTTTGTACTAATATATGGCGCAAAAAAACTGCTACTCGTTTTGAAAAATGAGTAGCAGTTTTTTTGTAAATAAATAATCCTTGATTTGATCAAAAAACACTTAACTTTGTTTCAATTTTTTAATAGAAAACTAAATATGCCATATAATAAATTTACATTAGTATCGGTCAAAAAGCAATTCGGATTAATTGATAAAAGCGTAAGTTTATTTGATGAATTGGAATTGATAGCACCGAGCGCGTGGCTGTTAGAAACCTTAGACACGACAAAAGCAGTTGCATATTTTTCTGAAAAATCACGCTCCGAAGCCATCGTAATGCCGATTTTGGTAGAAGTTCGGAAACGTAACAATAACTCTTTTGCTATTTATTCGGGTGCTATTTTAGATGTGGATAAAAAGCAAGGTTTGAATGGCGAAATTGATTTTATACTTGGTCGTTCTTCTCAAAATTTTGAGGTAGAAGCGCCTTTGTTTTGTATGGTAGAAGCAAAAGACAATGATATTGAGGTCGGTATCGGGCAATGTGTAGCGCAAATGATTGCTACAAGAATGTTGAATTTGAAAGAGGAATACAATATAAAACACATCTACGGTTGTGTTACGACTGGCGAAGATTGGCAATTTATAAAACTCGAAGACAACACCGTTTTATTAGACAACAGAAGATATTATTTGCACAATTTGAATGAAATACTAGGTGTTTTTTATAGAATTGTTGCTGTTTGATAAAAACTGCTACTCGTTTTAGGAATGAGTAGCAGTTTTTTTATGAAAAATTTTTAGTCATTTGTAAAAACAATACCATTTTAAGTAGGGAAAGGTCGTGACCTGTCCCTACAACGTTTGGCAAAATGCGAGCATAAAAAAAACCGCGGTTTGGATTGTCCAAACACGCGGTTTTTTTGTATTTCAATTATAATTTGTTGAATGTTATTCGATGACAATCATCTTTTTTGTCGCTACGTTATTCGCCATCGAAACGGTGTAGTAATATACACCTTGACGTGGCAATTCTACTTTCAACTCGTTCAAACCGATGTGTGCATTGCCGTTCAATGTCTGAATGATTCTGCCCGAAGCGTCAGTAATATTCATTGTATAAGCACCTTTTTCAGGCGTATTGAATGAAATTGAAGTCATACCGTTTGTCGGGTTTGGCGTATTTTGGAACAATTCAAAACGGTCAGCAAGGGTCAAACCATTGAAAACCAAGCTTGGTTTTACGAAAGTACCATCCGTCAAATAAGCCTCACTTTGTAATTTCGATGAGTTGATACTCAATGTTTTACTCAACTCGTTAGCAGTATTGGCCTTGAAAACCAACGTAAACATCGTTTCATCGTTCGATTTTCCGTTCCAACTTGTTGCGATTTGTCCTTCTTCGCTTACCGCAAAATGTTCTTTTTCGCCTTCAATATCAAGCAATTGTAATGCTTTTCTGTCGTAATTTACCGTAAATTGATAACCTTCGATGTTGCGCATTTGCGCAGTCGATAACGTAACACGAATCTTTTGACCTGCTTCAAACGCTTGATTGTCGGTATTGATTGGCAATAAAGCATCTGTACGATCTGAAACTGGCATCTGGCTATTTGCTTTCGCTGAACCGTTGATGTCACCTATTTTCACACCTACAAACTTAGAAGTTATGTTTCCAACAATCGAATTGTAATCAATTGATTCTTTGAAATTCGCTTTCAATGGACTTGCATTTGTAGGGAAAACGAAGTCTTTATCAATGAATCTCCATGATTTATTGTTTTTGAAATCAGCGTCCACGTGCAATATCAATTTGCGCAATTCAACCATATCATAAGTCGTGATTGTACCCGATTTATTGATGTCGGCAGCAATCCACTTATAAGGTGTATCAAAAACTTGCGTACCAAGTATGTGTTTATTCATCAACACTAAGTCATAAGTCGTGATACCATTCAATGGATTTAAGTTCAATTCTGGCGTAACATTGTAGTTTTTACCTGTTATTAACCCAATAAAATTATAAAAACCAAGCGTTGTAGTGTTTTTGAAATAAGCCGATTGACCATTCAAATTCATTTGTACATTTTCAACGGCATTATCTTTTTCAGTACGAACTTCGCCAGCAATCGTTGCCATCTGAATACCAGATTTACAACTATCAATCTTCGTTTGGAACGTCAAAGGCATATTTTGTTGTATGTCAATAAATGATTCGCAGAAGTCAGCATTGCCAGCTTCATCAACTACCCAAAGACGGATTAATTTGTAACCAATACAATTAATTGTAATAAATGTAGTAGTCGGCGGCTTTATGCCTGGAACACCCGAAACCACTTCTTCGATATAGAATTTCAAATCTTTTGAAGCCGTACAATTATCGTAAGAACCGTTGTTGATTTGTGTCGCCATAATCATCACAGTTCCCGAAGTCGGCATCAAAGTCGTAGAATTTCCGTAAACACAAACTGGTGTTGGTTTTTTAGTATCAATGACTTTAAATGCTTTATCAGAGGTAATAAAATTACCACATTTGTCTGTCGATTTGTAGCGAACTACATAATTTCCACCATTTGACTTGATGTCAAAACTCCAAGTTTTAGGGAAATTTGTCGTTGTATCAACTAATGTTTCGTTTCCGTTTGCAGCAACTTTATAAACCGTTGCGATGTAATACAATGATTTTGTACAATCATCTGCTTTTGGCGAAGCCACTTTTACATCAACCGTACACGTTTTTCCAATATTTGAAACTGTAACATCTGGTACAGAAACCCAAGTTGGCGGCACATTATCCGTTACTTTTATGATTTGTTGGAACTCCATATAACCATCTTCATCAGTACCTTTACAAACCGAATTGACAACATTTTGAGCCATTGTTTTGAACTTAAACAAAGGATTCGCTACGTCAGCTGGCTTTGTCGGATCTAATGCAGCTATCAAAGCTGTCGCTAAATCAACGTTGCTAAACTTACGATCTGAACCTGCACAAACAGCGCCACGGTCTGGATCTAAATTATTCACATTTACATTTTGACACCAGTTGATAACCTTCCAAGTACGAATAATCTTGTAACAAGCGCCTGGCACTAAATCAAAAACTTGATCTGTATATTCAACGCCGACAAGCGGACAAGAGCTACCTTTTGTTTCAATTTTAGGCTCGCCAGTTGTTTTTGGATCTGTATTGTATGTTTTTGAAGCATTACAAACTAAGCTCACATCATCTGGGAAAGTAACCTCATAAGTAGACATACTGATTGACTCAACCGTTTGTTTTGCAGTAGAAGTAAATCCTTTGCTATCGGTTGCCGTCCAAGTACGCGTGTATTTTCCCGAGCCACAATTTGTGATATTCGCTACATCTGATTTTGATAAAACTACATTTTTACAATTATCAAAATAACCAGGATTGTTTGCAGTAGGGTAGTCATTCAATGCTTTTTCTTTTGGTGCGTTTGCGTTCAACCAAGCGTTTGCGTCAGCATTGTTTGAGCAAACGAACATTGTGTCTCTTGCAAAAATAACTGGTGGCAATTTATCGTCCACACGAACGGTTGCCATACAAACGTTTTTGTTGCCGTTGCAATCTCTAACACGCAATGCAATCATTACAGCAGTATCTAAACAGTTGAATGTCAGTGTTTTAGCATAAGTTGCGTCAGGTTCAGTTGCACGTTTGATTTCAAAATTAGGATCTAAACAACAATTGTCGTTGCTACCTTCATTGATGTCAGAAGCATTCAATGAACCAGTTCCATCAAGTGTAACCGATAATTTTGTGTTCGTACGACAAACTGCAGTTGGCGCAATTTGATCATCAATAATTATTTTTTGAGAAATTGCTTGATTGTTTCCACACTCATCAGTTGCTGTGTAAAACACTAAATATTCTCCAAAAGTCAAACCATTGAATGAAATTGTATTATTAACAGCAGTTCCGTTATAAACGGTAACGCCATTGCTATTTTTAACTTTATAAGTCTTTATTAAATTTGAAGAACAATTATCCGTAACGTCAGGGTAAGCCAATTGCGTTTTGTTTGTTACACAATTGTCTGTAACTGTAGTTGTTATGTTTGGCAATGTATTCAAAGCAAATACTGGTGCCGTTTTGTCTTCTATTTCAATAATTTGAATTGTCGTAAATTTCAAGTCTGAACAATTGTCAGCAACTTGCCAATTACGAATTACTTTATAGCCAGCACCACAAGTTGGTGTTACTACATCTGTAAATCCGATTGTCAAATCACATAAATCATTTGCTACCAATACTTTAGCGTTTGCTAATTTAAATTCTGGGAAACCTGAAGAAATTGGCGATGGATTTCCATTTGCTAATTTTTTATATAATTTGTCGCTACATTCAAATTTAGATGTGTTTGATGTCAAGGTCGCACCAACTAAATCTGGACGGATAAAGTCAATCTGTTGAGCAGGACAAACGATTTGATTACCCAATACATCAACTGCTTTCCAAGTTCTAAATACTGATTTAGTCGTATATGCACCAGTACCACAAGGCTGATCCATAATCATATCTGAGTAAGACAATTCAAAAGTAGAACAATCAGTTGCGTTTGGAGCATTCAAGACACCCAATGCCGCATTTGGTAAAACGATTGTACTGTTTTGATTTTCAGCTACTGAAGCATTGCAATCAACTGTGATATTTGATGGGCAAACGAAAGCTGGAGCTTGTTTATCTTCAACTATCAATAATCCCCAAGTCGCATTATTTGTTAATAAATCAATGATTTTAACTGTTAATGTCTTTCCAATTTCAGATTTAGTGACTTTGGGAGAAGTTAAAAGTAATGTATTGTTCGTATTATAAACTTCAACTTTTAAATTAGTAGGGCAAGTGTTCGCACCAGCCAAAACCAACTCAGGTGTAATTGTTGATTCGCAATTTGCACCCAACCCTAAGTATGTTTTATCATTTGCTGACAAGCTACCTGCTGGAATACCTGTACAAAGATTTGATTGAGTCAAAGTCGTACCTGGGTAAGTTGGACTTACAAAATTTGCTGTATATCCTACGCCACTTTTGTGCGCACCATCTAAATAATATAAACTAATGCCCGTAGCACCTGGTTTTGCTATTTCTGTCAATACCGTTCCAGCTGGAAATGCTGCTAAAGTTGTAGGATTTAATAAAGTACCACTTGATAAAGTCCAAACTTGTCCACT
>JAYUJV010000278.1:0-2948 GCA_043764975.1 Saprospirales bacterium | reverse complement strand
TAATTGGTTAATTGGTTAATTGGTTAATTGGTTAATTGGTTAATTGGTTAATTGGTTAATTGGTTAATTGGTTAATTGGTTAATTGGTTAATTTAATACATAAAATATTAATAATCAACATCTTATATAGAATTATTGTTTTAATTTTCTTAATTTTTTTAATTACTTTAATTAAAAAAAAGAACTGTTAACCGTTGGCTTTGAACCAACCTAAACAACACAAAATGAGTAAAAAAGGAAGAGTATTGGTGGCCATGAGTGGCGGTATAGACAGTACTGTAGCAGCCGTAATGCTACACGAAGAAGGTTACGAAGTCATTGGCGTGACCATGAAAACTTGGGATTATGCCAATAGTGGCGGCTCAAAAAAAGAGACAGGCTGTTGCAGTTTGGACAGCATAAACGATGCTCGAATGGTGGCCGTAAAAACTGGTTTTCATCATTTTATTGTCGATATTCGAGAAGAATTTGGCGATTATGTCATCGACAATTTTGTGGATGAATACATCGCAGGACGCACGCCGAACCCTTGCGTGTTGTGCAACACACATATAAAGTGGAGTTCGCTCTTGAAACGTGCCGATATGTTGGATTGTGAATTTATCGCCACTGGACATTACGCGCTCAATGTCATGGAAAACGGTCGCCGATTTATCCGAAAAGGTGTAGATGTGGCAAAAGATCAATCGTATGTGCTTTGGGGTTTGTCGCAAGCGTGTTTGGCGCGTACACAATTTCCGTTGGGAACGTTTACAAAACCAGAAATCCGAAAAATGTGCGCCGATTGGGGTTACAATGATTTGAGCAAAAAAGCAGAAAGCTATGAAATTTGCTTTGTGCCAGACAACGATTATCGCGGATTTTTGAAACGTCGTGTACCTGGGCTCGAAGCACAAGTTGCGGGCGGAGAATTTAAAGATGCGACTGGCAAAGTAATTGGCAAACACAACGGCTATCCATTTTTTACCATCGGACAGCGCAAAGGATTGGGTATGGCATTCGGCGAACCCATGTTTGTAACCGAAATAGAACCGACTACGAATACCGTATATTTAGGTCGCGTGGAAGAGTTGATTCGGAATGGTATGCAAGTCTATAAACTCAATCCCATGAAATTCGATGCGTTTCCCGAAGGTGGCGAATACGCAACGCAAATCCGATACAATGATCCTGTGGGAACAATGGCAAAAGTGACAAATCTGCACCCCGACAAAGTTTCAGTTGAGTTTATGGCGAATGTAAAAGGTGTTGCGCCAGGTCAATCGGCGGTATTTTACGAAGGCGACGATGTGGTCGGCGGCGGTATTATTATGAGCAGTAGTTTGAATGTTAATTAGTATAATTTCCAAATAAAAATATAAAAACCTTTGTTATTGAAAAATAATAAAGGTTTTTTTTATTTAATTGCTAAAAAAGTTACTTTATTAGAAATATTTTCTTTGTTTTGTATCAGAATCTTTTTTTGAGAAAACATAAACTTTAATATCATGTCAGAAACAAAACAATTTAATCAAAAACCATCGCTTTCGATTGCTCAAATCATATTTATGAGTTTTGGATTTTTAGGAATCCAAGCAGGTTTTGCACTCCAGAATGGAAACGTAAGTCGAATCTTGCGTATGTTCGGTGCAGATGTAGATAATTTACCAGCGTTTTGGTTGGTCGCGCCCTTGGTCGGCATGATTGTACAGCCGATTATCGGACACCTTTCGGATTCTACTTGGGGTAGATTTGGTCGCCGTAAACCTTACTTTTTAGTAGGCGCTATTTTGTCATCTTTAGCATTAATCTTGATTCCGAACTCAGGCATATTTGCATTGACTGGATATATTTTATTCTATGCCGCATTTTTTGTGGCGCTCATGGACGCTTCTTTCAACGTAGCTATGGAGCCATTCCGAGCGCTGGTTGCAGACAATTTGCCTGAAAAACAACGTACATTAGGCTTTTCGATCCAAACTTGTTTGATTGGTATTGGCGCATATATTGGTTCTAATTTACCTGATTGGTTATTCAAAATGGGCTACAACACGACTTCGGGCGGAAATTTAGTTTCTGATAATGTAAGATTGGCATTTTATATCGGTGCTGCAATTTTCTTGTTGTCGATTTTGGTAACCGTATTCACAACGCCAGAATTCACGCCAGAAGAATATAAAGCGTACAATAACATAACGTTTGAAGAAAAAAGTAAAGGTATATGGTATGACATCAAAAATATGCCCTCAACGATGCGCCAATTGGGGCTTGTTCAGTTTTTCTCTTGGTTTGCATTATTTTCGATGTGGGTTTTCTCATCAGATGCAGTTGCAAGGCATATTTTTCATTTGCCAGCTACCGATACTAAATCTGATGCTTACTTAAAAGCGGGAAATCTTGTAGGTGTTTGTTTTGGTATTTATAATATCGTTTCAGCAGTTTACGCGTTGATGCTTCCAACGCTTGCAGAAAAAATTGGTCGTCGCAAAACGCATGCTTTGTCACTCTTTGCAGGTGCTTTAGGCTTGATTTCGATTTATTTTGTAGAAGATCCAAATCATTTATGGTATTGTATGATAGGTGTAGGTATGGCTTGGGCGAGTATTCTCGCAATGCCTTATGCGATGCTTGCTGGAGGCGTTCCTGCTCAAAAAATGGGCATTTATATGGGCATTTTCAACTTTTTCATCACATTACCTCAAATTTTGAATGGTTTGATGGGCATCAATCTTCCTTTTTTACACAATGGTACAGTAAATGCAGAAGGTGTATTGAATAATATTTCGTTGAGTAAATACTTGTATGGCGGAAATCCGATATATGCAATTTTGACAGCTGGTATTTTTATGGCATTGGCTGGATTGAGTTGTTTTCTAATCAAAAATACCGCTGAAGCGAAATAGTTAAAATCAGTATTTAAATACTAAAAACACTATATTCACGTTATAAAATCAAATTTTAGATTAATA
>JAYUJV010000277.1:0-26981 GCA_043764975.1 Saprospirales bacterium | reverse complement strand
CGCTTGCACCAAGGCTGCGATTGACTTGTGGATTGGTCAAAGAGTGCGTCAGAGCCAAATCATTATCCCTTACATAACGGACATAATTACGCATATTTTCAGCATAATCTTTGCCATCAGGTCGTTCACATTGGTTGAAATATTCGGCTGCTGCGCTCGCTGCCATGAGATTTGCGTTCATATAATCAGGTGTTCGCCCCATAAAACCCAAGACTTCATGCGCCCAAATATGGTACATTTCGCCTCTTTTTTGCAAATCTTCCTTGGTTTTTGGCAACATAAACGACGTACCGCAACGTTCGCCTGTTTCGGGTTCGATGTAGGTCAGCGTGTCTTGGTATTTTTCATGAAATTGCAAATCATACAAACGTGCCAAACTCTGCGCCATTCCCTTAGTCAAGGGATGCATGGTCGGGTCTTTGATTTTTTGACCGTCAATATATATATTTGGTGGATTGTTTTTTAAGCGTTCCAATACCGCTTTTCCATTTCTTGCGCCCATAAAAAATAATTGCCATACGAATAGTTGTTGTACGAACTAAATTAATACAAAGTTACAATTTTTATTTGAAAAACCAAAAAACAATTTCACACTTCATCAAAATTTGCATTAATCGTTTCCATAATTCTTACGAGGTTATCGAAATCTTCTTCTGAAAGATTTTGCCAACCTTTTTTTCGTCCTTCTTTTACGACTTCATACGTTTTGTCGTGTATTTCTTTACCGTTTTTTGTCAAAGAAATAATAAAACTTCGACGGTCTTCTTCGCTATTTTTTCTTTGTAAAATGTCTTTTTTTACTAAAATATCAATAATTCGAGTTAAAGTAGCAGTATCTTTTCTAACAATATCGCTCAATTCTTTTTGATTTACGCCTTCGTTTTGAGCAGTATGATGCAGCACGAGCCACTGATCAACGGTCAGGTCAATCCCCGCTTCGTCAAACTTTTTTTGAAAATAATTTTTTATTTTCTTATTGGCAGCATCTATTTTAAAGTAAAAATTGCGATTTTCTATGTTCATTTTTTTTATTTTTATTTTTCTAACACATAGGTATTTTTTTAACACATAAGGTATTTTTTCAACACATAAGGTATTTTTTCAACACATAGGTATTTTTTTAACACATAAGGCACATAAGAAGGGTCACATAAGGTCACATAAGGCTTACTTTACGTTTGCTTATGTGTTCTTATGTGAAAACACCTTATGTGCCTTATGTGTTAATTTTCTCCTCAACACATAAGGTACATAAGAAGGGTCACATGAGGTCACATAAGGCTTATAGTATATGCTTATGTGTTCTTATGTGAAAACACCTTATGTGCCTTATGTGTTAAAAAAACCTATGTGTTAAAAAACCTATTTTTTCAAAATTTCTTCTACATCCACTGTTTTCCACATTTCCATTTTCGCTACATATTTTATCCAAATAAAGCTAAAAATGGCGCAAATCAACAGCATTATACCAAAAGGCAAATAAATATCTTGTCGCGTTAGGAATGGCGGTGCGATATACCAAAACGTAATTAGTAAACCTAATGTTGCAATAATTTGTGGCAATGGATAAAATGGTATTTTGTACGGACGTGCCAAATCAGGGCGACGACGACGTAACAAAACTACCGAAATATTGATTAAAATATAAAAGAAAATCCAAGAGCAAACCGCCGCTAAAAGCAACTGAAACACGCCTTGCGTATTGCCGCCGACAAGGTACGCGCCGATAGCGGGAATTGCGCCAATAAATAAAATGCCGACCCAAGGCGTTTGGTATTTTGAATGTAATTTTCCAAAGGCAGAAGGCAACATTCCGTCTTGTGCCATGCCATATAAAATTCGCGGTATTCCTGCAATAATGGTATTAACCAAAGCAATTGTCGCAATAAAAACAGCGAGCGAAATACCAAATTTCCCTAATTCGCCTAAAACATTATTTCCAAAAATAGCGATACTTTCAGGTGTGTCGTAAAGGCGTGTATTGGTTGCCGCGTCAATAACTTCATTGGGAACTTGGCGTGTAATACCTGTTGCATACAACAACATTCCGACCAAACACATCAACATTCCGTACAAAATAGAGCGCGGAATATTGCGTGGCGCGTCTTCCATTTCAGGCGCAAGCGGTGTGATGTATTCTACGCCGACAAATAAAAACAAAGAAAAAGATACCATCGTAAAAAGTGCTTCCCAATTATCGCCTATCATTGATGCGCCCCAAATCATTTCGGGCTGAATTTTCGGCACTGCCAAAACACCCAATATGCCAATGCACATCATAATTATCCATTTACTATATGATAAAATAATTTCCGCTTTTGCATATACCGACAAGCCGAAAATATTGAGCGCAATACAAGCCAAAATGATAATTTCGCTAATTATCCAAGCATTTTCCGTAGGAATTAAGCTATTTAAGGTCGAAAAATTCTTTTGAGCAAAAATACCCGCCGCCGCAACTTCTGCCGAACAAGCGAAAGCGGTAACGATAATATAGGCTGCCAAAGTTGCGGTCATGCCCCAAAATCTGCCTAATCCTGCCGTGACATAATCATAGACAGAGCCTTCGGTTGGTATCATGCCCGATAGTTCGCTAAAACTCGTCGCTTGACAAAGCACTATCACAAACGATATGACCAAACCAACGATAAATAAATATCCACCGATACTCAATCCTTGCGAAATCGTAAGCATCGCGGAAGCAATGAGCATCATTCCGACGCTCGTGGCAACGCCTGTGCCAAGTCCTATTTTTTTCATAAATTAAATTTAATTATTTGATTTGCCACCCGAATTCCACTCTCAATTGCGCCATCAATAAATCCACGCCAACCATTTGCAATGTCTGCTCCTGCAAAATAAATATTTCCTTCGGGCTGTTGTGCTTTTGGAAAATATTTGGTAAATTGTTTTGGACGGAGCGAACACCAAGTACCGAGTGAAAAAATATCTGTATTCCAATCATGACAAGTAAAATCTATAACTTCTAAACTCTCGTCAAAACGTTGCAAATGCGCTTGAATTGTTGCTTTGTCGAGCATTTCCAAAGGCTGCATTGGGTTTGTAAAAATAATAATCGTAGAACTTTCGGAAGCAACACGATGCGGCAAAATACTAATAAACGCTTGATCCAAAGTCGCTGCACAACGTGAAATTGGAAACTCGCCCTTTACTTTTACGTATATTTTCAAACCTTTTCCCGTATGTTCTTCCTTTGACAATTCCGTTTTTTCGATTGATAATTTGGGAAAAAAATCTATGTTTTTCCAAGTATTCAAAGGCGTAGCAATAATTATTTTTTTTGCTAAAAAAGCCTTTTTTGTAGAAAAAACACTTACAAAATCGCTGTTTTGTTCTATTTTCTCTACAATTGTATTCAATAGTATTTTACCTTTTCCGTCTTTAATTAAAGGTTGAATTAGGCTATCTGTTCCATCTTGAAAAGTAAATCCCGAAAGGCTATCGCCATAAATTTCCATATTGAAAAAAGACAAAGCAAACCAACGCAACGCCTCCATATAACTACCTTTTGCAGGGTCATTGTGAAACATTACAGCAGTTGTTCGCAACAATCCATCGCGTTGAAAATCGCTCAAATCAGGCATCGAATTGATATATTCCGTAGCAGAAACACTATCATATTGCTTAAATTTTTCTGTAAAAAATGGTTCAAAAGGTCTTGGAAAAGCATCGCGGGCAGGCTCGATGAAGTCTAAATAGGCTTTTTCGAGTGTTGCTCCAACGCTTGCATCAAAGTCTTTTTCTAAAATTCCATTTCGTAACCAACAGACATTTTTTGAAGCAAAACCTGATGCTTTGTTAGGTCTTTCCTTGATTTTCAAGTCATAACGATTGATTTCTGACCAAACGTGTGGCTGTGACCAATAGACATAACCGCCGCCAAACTCAATTTTTTCATCATCGAAATCTCCTGTCCAAGCGCGACCTCCCAAACGGTTTTTGGCTTCCAAAAGCAAGACCTTGAAACCGCGCTGACTAAGCTCGCGCCTTGCGACCAATCCCGACACGCCGCCGCCTATAATTATGATGTCGTACAATTTCTTATTATTTTATTTTTTCAAAATTAAAAATTCAAGTGATAATCATCGTACTCACTTTCA
The DNA here is from genome assembly GCA_043764975.1 of Saprospirales bacterium. Classification (GTDB taxonomy): domain Bacteria; phylum Bacteroidota; class Bacteroidia; order Chitinophagales; family Saprospiraceae; genus JAYUJV01. The sequence goes on along the minus strand of JAYUJV010000277.1, from coordinate 22,860 downwards.
GTCGATTGCAATACAAATCCCAAACTTTCGTAAAGTTTTTTGGCTGTAAAATTATCTTTTGCCGTTTCGAGCATTAACCTATTTGAGTTGTCTTTTTTAGCAAAACTAACTGCTTTCGCTATCAATTTTGTAGCAATGCCTGTTTTTCGATGCGTTTCTACTACATACAAATCATTCAAAATCCAACGTTTTACAGCACTGACAGATGAGTAGATTGGGTACAATTGCATTAAACCAATTGCTATTCCGTTTTCATCATAAGCCAAATAAACCACCGATTGATTTTTACTAATTCGAGAGTGTAAGAAACTATCCGCAAGCTCTATATCGCTTTCTTTTTTATAAAAAATACGGTATTGATTGAATAATTCAACCGCTTCTTTGTAGTTTTTTTTATTAATTCGTTTTATCATTTTTTATTATTTTTTTTGCCACCCAATCATCAAAAACTGTCAAAACGGCTTGTATAAACGCCTCGTCATTGATATGACCTTCAACTTCAATTAAGGTTATTTTAGCATCAATATGTTGTTTTATTTCTTCAAAAAAAGCGTTTAAACCTTCAAAATCATGTAAAGGCTCGCCAATTCTATCCCATTCTTCTATGCCTTTTAATGGTAAAAATAAAGTGGTTGGGCTTTTCGCTTTATTGAGTTTTTTAGCAATTAACCGAGCCGATTGTCGCCTTTCTTTTTCACTTAAAGCAAACGAACCTAATAGCCGATTGTGCGCATGATACGGACGGTTTTTATATTTTGTAGGAATTGTTTTCCATTCTTGCACGTCTGATAAATCCACACAACCAGGCGCAACGAGTTGAGGAATTCCATTTTTCCCTGCTGCTTCTAACCTGTTTTTTCCTGCCGAAACTACCGTTCCTATCATTTCGTTCACGATTTCAGGCAAACTAAAATCCATTACGGCTGCAAAGTATCCTTGTTCGCAAAGGCTTTCAAACGCGCGTCCGCCCATGCCCGTTGTATGAAAAACGGTAAGGTCAAAACCGCGTTTATCCAACTCGGGTTGTAGTCGAACCATGTATTTTAAACACGATTTCCCCAAAGAAGTCATGCCAATAACGGGGCGATTATTTTGAGGTTTGTAGTCTGCTTTTGCCGCGCCTAATACTGCACCACACGCCATGCTCAATGTCATTTTACAAACGTCATTTAAGCCATATAAACCTCCTGCCCAAAGTATCATCATCAAGTCGGGCGGTATTCTTTCGCTCGGAATTAAGTGTGAAAAAGCAATGGTGGAAACGACAAATTTAGGTACGCCCAAAGGTAAAACAGCGCATACATCGAGTGCCAAATCTGTTCCCATCGTGCCACCTAACACGATAATTCCGTTTATTTTTTGATTTTTATATAAGGAAAGCACTAATTTTGATGCGCCTTCTGCTGTTTTTGCCATCGCGAGATTTTCATCGTTTATGGCAATGATTTCAGCATTGGTTGTATTGGCAGCAGTTGCAACTTCATACTTGGAATATTCAATATTGATACTTGGTTCGCCCAACACGCCTACGTCCATAATTGGCGCATTCGCACCTTGATTTTGAAGGCATTGTTGCATAAATTGCAGCTCGTCTGACTTGGTGTCGGCTGTGCCGATGATAAGTATGGTTTGCATTTTTATATAATTTTTAACACATAATTTTTTAACACATGAGGCATATAAGAAGGGTCACATGAGGTCACATAAGGCTTATATTATGGCTTATGTGTACTTATGTGACCCTTACTTATGTGCCTAATGTGTTAAAAAAACTAAAAAGAGAAAATTAAAAATACGCTCTCAATTGTACGCCAATAGTTCTTGGGCGATTTGTCATGTAACGAGGACGACCAGGCGTTTCTGCTGCCAATGACGTTACATCGCCAAAATTAGCTTGTTCGCCTGTTAGGTTTTGAACAAAAATTGAGGCTTCGTAATGGCTCATAACATAACCAATACGTGCATTTACAAGCGTATAAGCTGCCAATACACGCGCAGGATCTGTTTTCCAAGCAAAAGACGAGTAACGTTCGCCAACGTGTTGTACGTCTGTACGGATGTAAAACTGCTTGCCATTGCTCAATTCTTTTGTATATTGTAAATTTGTAGCCGCAGTAATTTTAGGCGTGAATAATATTCTATCGCCTACTTTTGCATCTAAACCAGCACCTGTGGATTTTATTTTTGCATCTAGTAATCCAAGAGAAACGCCCCAATCTAAACCCTTTACAACTTTTACTTTTGCATCAAATTCAAGTCCTTTGCTACTCGCAGAACCTACATTGCTCACAAAACCCAATCCGCAATCAGGGAAAAAACGACGTTGTTGTAAGTTTTTCCAATCATTATAAAATACTGCTGCATTTGCGATAACGCGACCGTCTGCCAAAGTGGTTTTGATACCCGCTTCGTAGTTCCACAAGAAATCGGCATCGTAAGACTTTGGAGGCTGACCGCCCAATTCTTTCAACGCGTCTTTACACCATAAAGCTGGCAATGGCGCATTTAAGCCACCCAAACGATAACCTTTTGACACAGTTGCATAAAATAAACTTGTTTTGTTTATTTTGTAAGTAATATTGAATTTTGGATTAAAACCACTATTTGTAGTATCTTGAGTAAAAGAGGTTTCATCGAAATCATAAGGCGCGCCTGAAGCTGCATAAGTACGCTTATTAGTAGCATTAAAATAACGAATACCAGCCGTTAATCGTAAATCAGGATTTACGTCATAATATAGTTCGCCAAACAAGGCCAATTCGCTTACTTTTTGAGTGTTGTTCATTTTGAACCAGTAAGCATCAAGTTCATCTGGCCCGCCAAGGTATTTAATAAAACCTTTTTTTACTGACAATCCATTTTCAACTAATGTTTCATTGCCATAATATAATCCTGCTAAAAAATTGAAATTGCCTTTGTATTCTGATTGATAACGTAACTCTTGAACAAATTTATCAAATTTTCCATCGCGGTTGATGACGCCTGCCCAAAAATCTTTTGTACTATCTGGGTGATTCAAGATAACGGTACTCAAAAATTGACCCTCGTCTTCTTGTTCTTTATATTTTCTACTTGTGAATGATGTACTAGAAATTATTTTACCATTTTCTAAATTGTATTTTCCTGCTACACTATAATGTCCCCAGTTATCAGAAAAATTTTCATTGACACTTGATGAACGATATTGTTTAAAATTTTTGGTATTAATATCTGCAAAATCATATCCAGTTCCATTTAAACCTTGATAAATGACTTTTGGCGTAATCGAAAAGTTTTTTGAAGGATTGTAAGTTACGCTTATTTGAGCGCCATAACTTGTTTTATTGTCCACATTTTCTTTGTCAGTTGGTGCATAATCAGCACGATTGTCAGTTTCGATGTTTCTTGGAGTACCATCTATTTGCGATTTCAAAGTTCCACTATTTAAAATATTTACACCTTTATTCGCAACTCGATCATAAACGCCCGATTGATAGTCATAAAAACCAACCACACGCAAAGCGGCTTTATTGTCAGCAAATGGCAAATTAAATATAGCATTTAGATTATTATCTAACTTACCTTCTTTTACTGATGAAACTGACGTTGATATTGAACTTTCTTTTTGATTTACGTTTGGCTGATTCGTAATTACTTTAACGGCACCGCCCATTGTACTCGATCCATAGAGCGAGCCTTGTGGCCCACGCAAAACTTCTATACGAGCAATGTCCACCAAACGTGGGTCAATATTAGATGGCAAAGGCGTTTCATCAAGATACATGGCAGTTGTATTTGAGCCAGTAATACCGCGTAATGCAATTTGATTTGATGTACGTCCGTCATTAAAAGCACCGCCACCACCTTGTGTACCGAACGATATATTGGGAATAGAAGATGCGTAATCTCTAAAATTATTTGCACCTGTACGACGCAATTCTTTTGGAGAAAGTACAGTTATACTCATGGGTACATTTTGTAGATTTTCTTCTTTTTTATTAGCACTTACAATCACATCACGGATCTGTAAAGCATTTTCAGTAATTGTAAAATCTTGTGTAGCTTCGACACCTTGCGTAATATTTACTGGTGTGCTTTCTGAATTAAAACCTGTAAAACTGACTACTACAACAACTCGTTTTCCTAAATTATAAGGAACATCTAACTTATATGTTCCATTTACATTAGTTGTTGTACCAATTTTTGTTCCTTCAATCTTGACAACAGCACCTACAACGGTCTGATTATCAATATCAAATACATGGCCTTTTATAATTCCTTGAGCAAAAGAGCAAAAAGGTAAAATAAAAATTAGTAAAAATAAATAATAATGTTTTTTCATTTTAATTAAAGTTTTAAAAGTTGATAAAGAGTTTATTTTGATTTGTTTTTACAATTTAATAAGCGATGCAAACAGATTTCAATTCTGTATATTGTTCAATGGCGGAAGCTCCTAACTCGCGCCCAATGCCTGATTGTTTATAACCACCAAGTGGTAAATTTGGATCTGAACGGACTGGCGAATTGACATAAATCATACCCACTTTTAAGCGGTCAATTACACGATGAACTTTTGAAATGTCTTGTGACCAAATGCTTGCTGACAAACCGTATTCGCTATCATTCGCTTTTTGAATTAAATCTTCCATGTCATCATAAGGCATAGCAATCAAGACTGGGCCAAAGACTTCTTCTTGTGCAATTTGCATTGCTATATTCATTGGATTTGCCAATATAGTAGGCTCTACAAAATAGCCATTTTCATATCTTTTTTCTCCACCAGCAATGACTTCAACACCATCTTTTTTTCCTTTATTAATAAAATCCAACACACGATTTTGATGCGTTTTTGAAACCAAAGGCCCCATGGCTACATTGGGATCAAAACCATTGCCGATTGGCATTTTTTTTGCTATATCGCCTAGTTGATTAACTAAGCTATCATATTGATTATGAGGCAAATAGATACGAGAACCAGACACACAAACTTGACCTTGATTATAAAAAATACCTCGTGCTATTGAAGCTGGGACTTTTGAAAAATCGGCATCATCTAGGACTAAAACTGGATTTTTGCCGCCTAATTCGAGTGTAACTCGCGTTAGGTTTTGCATGGCATTTTTACCAATAATTTTACCTGTTTCGGTAGAGCCAGTAAAGGTAATTTTATGAATATCTTTATGCTTTACAAGCGCATCGCCAACAGTATGTCCATAACCTGTTATGACATTCAAAACGCCATTGGGCAAACCAATTTCAGTTGCTAAATTGGCCAAAAATAAGGCTGTCAAAGGTGTTTCTTCGCTTGGTTTCAAAACGACTGTACAGCCACAAGCCAAAGCTGGTGCAACTTTCCAAGCAAACATCATCACAGGCACATTCCATGGTGTGATGGCTGCAACTACACCTACTGGTTCACGTTTCGTGTAGGCGAAATATTCTGTATTGGGCGCGATAAGTGACACATCTAAAGTATTGCCTTGAATTTTGGTCGCTAAACCAGCAAAATAACGAAAACAACGAACACATGCATCAACTTCGCCGAGTGCATCTTTTAGTAATTTGCCTTGTTCTAATACCAAAATTTCGGCAATCGTTTTGGTTACTTGTTCAATCAAATCAGCCCATTTCAACAACATTCTTTCTCTATTAGAAGGCGTCATTTTTGACCAAGTTGCGTTATTTAGTGCTTTATTTGCGGCAAATACTGCTTCATTTACTTCATCTAAAGTCGCATCAGTAATGGTTGCAATGACACTTTCATCAGCAGGATTATGAACATTAATGGTTATATTTGAACTTGATTTTATATTACGCCCATCAATAAATAATTCGTTTGATAGGTGTTCTAAATGTAATTTTGTAGTTCCCGAAATCTTATAATCGTTATTTTTATCCATAAATGAATTTTGTTTTTATAACGTAAAAGTATTATTTCAAAATGAATAAATGTACTTTTTCCATATTTTATTTTTAAATATTATCAAAGTGAGATATATTTTATACAAAAGTATATATTTTTACTTAATTAGTATTACTTTTGTATAAAATAATTCGTACAACAATTATTTGTACAACAATTATTTATTTATAATTAAAAATAAGTAGTAATTTTGTGATTAAAAATAAGCGTAAGGGCTGATTCAAAAAATAATCTACCCGATTTTACTCGTCTTTTGAACTAATACTGCGTTACAAAAAACGGTATGTAGCCCTGCTACACCCCCTTTTTTGTGTCTTGTCTTAGCTCAAAATACTTCCTAAAATTTGGGTATATTATCTCTTGTATCACCCCTAATTTTGTTCTTACTATACTTGAAAAACATCATTCAAAAAATATTTATGCTATCAACAAAAGAAATACAAGCAGAAGCACAAATATTGCATTTTGCTGAAAAAAATAGAAAGCAAGCTACGGCAACTACAACTCGTTATCCAGATATGAACATAGAAGATGCTTATGCAATTCAAGCTGCATGGATGAAAATCAAGAAAGATGAAGGGCGAACAGTTGCGGGATATAAAATTGGTTTGACTTCGCGCACGATGCAGCGAAACATGAATATTAATGAACCTGATTTTGGAACGTTAATGGACGATATGATTTTAGAAGAAGGTGCAGATATTGAAACGAGTCGTTTTTTAGATCCTAGAATTGAAGTAGAGTTGGCTTTTTTCTTAAAAAAACCTTTGTTTGGCAAAAATCTAAGCATTTTAGATGTCCTAAATGCTACCGATTTTATCATGCCATCGGTAGAATTAATTGCAGCTCGCACATATAGAGTAGATCCTGAAACTAAATATGTAAGAACTGTACGCGACACAATAGCTGACAACGCAGCCAATGGCGCCATCATTTTGGGAGGCAGACCAATAAAACCGCATGAAGCAGATTTGCGATGGCTCGGCGCAATGATGTTCAAAAATGGTGTGTTGGAAGAAACTGGATTGGCAGCTGGTGTGCTGAATCACCCAGCAAAAGGCATCGCTTGGTTAGCAAAAAAATATGCTGAACACGACATCGCTTTAGAAGCAAATATGCCCATATTGTCAGGTTCTTTTACGAGTGCAATTGTTGCTAATGCTGGCGATACTTTTCATATTGATTTTGGAAAATTAGGCAGTTTTGGTTTTAAATTTGTTTAACAAGTCATTATTGTCAGTTAGTCTTTTACATTCGAGATTTTTTTGATTTTAAATCAAAAAATCTTTCGAAAAATTATTAATTAAATTATTAGAAATGCAAAAAAATATTGAAATACTAAGCAAATATTTACCAAAACTACAAGAAAATCCAATTTTACACTTGATAAACGGTGAGCAAAGAACTTCCGTTTCGGGCGAAACATTTGACAATACAACACCTATTGACGGTAGTTTTATGGGGAAAATTGCTTCGGGAGCGGCAGCAGATATTGATGCAGCAGCTGTGGCAGCACATGAAGCCTTCAAAACTTGGCGTAAATATTCGGCAGCCGATAGACGTTCTATTTTACATAAAATCGCAGATTTAATTATTCAAAATAAAGAAGAAATTGCTGTTTTAGAAAGCTATGATACAGGTCAAGCCATACGTTTTATGTCGAAAGCGGCAGAGCGTGGCGCAGAGAATTTCCGATTTTATGCAGATCGTGTTATTGATGCTCAAAACGGTTCTTCGCTGCCAGACAAAGACCACATAAATTATACAATTCGACAGCCGATTGGGCCAATTGGCGTCATTACGCCTTGGAATACGCCTTTTATGCTCTCGACTTGGAAGATTGCGCCTGCATTGGCAGCAGGTTGTACGGTTGTGCATAAACCAGCGGAACTTTCGCCAGTTACGGCAAATCGTTTGGCGCAATTGGCACTCGAAGCAGGTTTGCCAAAAGGCGTTTGGAACGTTGTACATGGTTTTGGAGAAACCGCTGGCAAAGCTTTGACTGAACATCCATTGATAAAAGCAATTGGATTTGTAGGCGAAACTGTGACAGGGCAACACATCATGCGACAAGGCGCTGCAACACTCAAAAGACTTCATTTTGAGTTGGGCGGTAAAAATCCAGTCATTGTTTTTGACGATGCCGATTTGGATAGAGCATTAGATGCCGTCGTGTTTATGATTTACAGTTTGAATGGCGAACGTTGCACTTCGAGCAGCCGATTATTGTTGCAAAGGTCTGTATATGAGCCTTTTATGGAAAAATTAGTAGCGCGTGTAGCCAATGTAAAAGTAGGGCATCCTCTTGATCCAAGTACCGAAATTGGGCCTTTGATTTCCGAAGGACATTTGAAAAAAGTATTAAATTACGTCAAAATTGGAAAAGTTGATGGTGCAAAACTGCTTGTTGGAGGAAAACGTGCCGATGGTTTTTCGGAAGGAAATTACTTCGCACCAACCCTTTTTTCAGATGCCAATACAGCAATGCGCATTGCACAAGAAGAAGTTTTTGGTCCATTTCTGACCGTCATTCCTTTCGATACTGAAGCCGAAGCCTTGACGATTGCGAATGTTGTACATTACGGTTTGGCGGCCTATCTTTGGACAAATGATGTCAGTAGAGCACACCGTTTTTCACATGAAGTCGAAGCAGGAATGGTTTGGGTCAATTCTGAAAATGTCCGTCATTTACCTACGCCTTTTGGTGGCGTGAAAAATAGCGGTATCGGCAGAGATGGCGGCGATTATAGTTTTGATTTTTATATGGAAACAAAAAATATCGCAGTTGCGTTTGGAACGCATAATATTCCGAAATTGGGGGTTATTTTTTAACACATAAGGCATATAAGAAGGGTCACATAAGGTCACATAGACTTATGTTACGTTGATTTTATTATAAACCTTATATATATAAAAAGGTACCTTATGAGTCGCATAAACAGAAAAAAAGTAAAACCAACAACAAAAAATAGTAAAAAATAAGTAGAAATGCCACATATTACATTTGAATATACTAATAATATCGAAAATTTTGATTTCAAATCCTTTTTTGAAGAGTTAAAAAATGAAATAGTTGCGACAAAAGTAGCAGAATCGCTTGGCGTAAAATGTCGTGCAGTTTCGTGTTCAGCATTTTATTTGGTGGATGGAAACGAAAATTACAAAATGGTAAATTTGTTATTTCGTTTGCGTGAAGGAAGAACTATCGAAACAAAGCAAATGATTTCTAAAATTGGATTAAATTTATTAGAAAAATATTTTGAAAAAGAAATATTGGCAAAAGAAATCATACTTTCTACCGAAATAAAAGAATTAATAACTGGCATTGATTTATTAAAAAATTCGATACGATGAAATTTGCTTCATATATAATTAATGGAAAACAGACTTATGGGAATGTGGTTGAAGTTGAAAATGAAACTTTTTTGACTGATATTGGAAATTCCAAAGGGCATGATTTGAAATATTGGCTTGATAATAATCGTTTTGAAGATTTAAAAGCGATTGCAAATGAAAGTAAAATTGCTTATCGAGCGTCAGAAGTTCAATTTTTAGCGCCCATTACAAATGGTGAAAAAATAGTTTGTATTGGTGTAAATTATGCCGAACGCAACGCTGAATATAAAGACAATTCGGATTTGCCGACTTTTCCAAGTGTGTTTTTGAGATATTTACAGTCTTTTACTGGGCATAATCAAAATTTGATACGTCCACCCGAAAGCCATCAATTGGACTATGAAGGAGAAATTGTGATTATAATTGGAAAAGGTGGTCGCCGAATTGCTCGTGAAAATGCGCGTGAACACATTGCAGGTTTGACTTTGATGAACGAAGGCACGATTCGAGATTGGGTGCGCCACGCAAAATTTAATGTTACACAAGGCAAAAATTTTGAAAAATCTGGTTCAATTGGTCCATATTTTGTCAGTGCTGACGAAATTCAAGATTTTGATAATCTCCATATTCAAACTTTCGTAAATGGCGAATTGCGACAAAACGACAACACTTCAAGGTTGATGTTTCCATTCGATTACATCATTTCGTATCTCAGTACTTTTATGACTTTAAAACCAGGCGACATGATTGCAACTGGTACTCCAAATGGTGCTGGCGCAAGATTTGAACCGCCTATTTATCTAAAACCAGGCGATATTGTTGAAATCACTGCAACTGAATTAGGCATTTTGAAAAATGGAATTGAAGACGAAATAGTATTTAATGTGTAAATAATAACTTGATAAAGTTTGCAATTAAATACAACATAATGTAAGTCTATGTGACCTTATGTGACCCTACTTATGTGCTTTATGTGTTAGAAAAATTTAACACAATTACGCTCAACTTTACCTACTTATTTTTTACAGGTTACTATTGAAAAAAAATAAAAAATGGCTTTAATAGCAAATAATTTTGATTTACCTTTTAATATCGTTCGGTGCGCGTATGGCATATTGGGTGTAAAAGATTTAGAGGTTTCAAAAAAATATTATACAACTCTAGGTTTAATTGAAACCGAAACAACAGAAGATTCAGTCTATTTGCGTTGTTTAGAGGAGCGATGGCATCATTCGTATGTCTTGACCACGAGTGTCGAAGCTGGCATTGTTTCGGGTTTAGGTTTTAAAGTATCGAAAGAAAGTGATTTAGATGCGCTCCAAAATCATTTTGAAAACTTAAATTTAGCTACTAAATTTATAATCCGCCATGGTCAAGGTCGGACACTTTCGGCGATTTCGCCACAAGGTTTTCCACTCGAATTTTATTATACTATGGACGCTGCGCCGCGAATGTTGCAGCAATATTCGGCATATAAAGGCTGCGCGCCACAACGATTCGACCATATCAATTGTTTTACGCCTGACGTGCAAGGCACTTATGAGTTTTTTACAAAAGAACTCGGTTTTCGATTGACTGAATATACCGCAACCGAAGAACTTGACGAAATGTGGGCTTGTTGGATGCACCGAAAAGGCTCAGTGCACGATGTGGCTTTTACGAATGGGCGTGGACCTCGATTGCATCATTTAGCGATTTATGTTTCTACGGCTTTGGATATTATTCATTTACTCGATGTGCTTTCTACGAGTGGATATTTGGCGAATATTGAACGTGGGCCTGGCAGACATGGTATTTCTAATGCTTTTTTTCTGTATGTTTTAGATCCAGATGGACACCGAACTGAAATATATACAAGCGACTATTTGACGGTTGATACTGACCTCGAACCTATCCGTTGGGATTTAAAAGATCCTCAACGTCAAACACTTTGGGGCGCGCCAGCTCCTAAGTCATGGTTCGAGCATGGTACGCCTTTTGAAGGAGTAAATGTAATAGACCCATTGTTGAAAGCGCAACCGATAGTTGCTCATTGATAAAAATGTAAAAATTTCTTAATTCTTTATTTTTTGAAATAATAATATTTTATAATGTATTTATAGTTTTTTTAAGAATAATATTTTAAATTTATAAATAAAAAAATATGTTCGATATAGATTTTTTGAAAAAAAATAATGCCAAACAACAATGGCATCCAATGGGTCACCCAAATGATAGTGACGCTAAACCACCAGTTATTATTACAAAAGGCGAAGGCGTTTTTATTGAAGATGTAGATGGGCATCGAGTAGTAGATGGAGTAGGTGGGCTTTGGAATGTCAATTGTGGTTATGGCAGAACGGAAATAAAAGAAGCAATTGTGAGCCAATTAGATGAATTGGTTTATTATTCTACGTTTCGTGGCTCTACGCATCCGCGCTCGATAGAGTTGTCGAATGTATTGATGGAAATGCTTGATGTTGAAAATATGAAACGCGTTTTGTTTAGCTCTGGTGGTTCTGATGCCGTCGAAACAGCTATGCGGATTGCACGTCAATATTGGAAAATGCTGGGTCAAAAAGATAGATATAAATTTATTTCGTTACGTCAAGGTTATCATGGAACGCATTTTGGTTCTGCTTCTGTGAATGGCAACAATCGTTTTCGCCGCAATTATGAACCACTTTTGCCAGGTTGTTTTCACTTAGATTCCCCTTGGTTGTATCGAAATGCCTATACTGATGATGCCACAAAATTAGGCGAAATATGTGCTGACCAATTGGAGCGAGAAATCATTGCGCAAGGTGCAGATACAGTCGCTGCATTTATCATGGAGCCTGTACAAGGCGCTGGTGGCGTGATAGTTCCGCCTGATAATTATATGAAATTAGTACGTGAAGTTTGTGATCGACATGGCGTTTTATTGATTGCCGATGAAGTCATTACTGGTTTTGGGCGCACTGGTTCTATGTTTGGCTCACGTGCTTATGATGTTAAACCAGATATAATGTGCTTGGCAAAAGGCATCACATCTGGCTATATTCCGATGGGCGCAACGGTCGTAAACGAGCGAATTGACAATGCTTTCAAGGAAAATAAAGATGGTTTTGGCGCAATTTATCATGGATATACGTATTCGGGACATCCATTGGCTTGCGCGGCGGCTTTGGCAGCTTTAAAAATTGTAAAAGAAGAAAATTTGCCCGAAAATGCTCATATTCAAGGCAATTACTTGATGGAAAGGTTGAAATCTATCGAAAATCATGAATTTTTAGGCGAAATCCGCGGTAAAGGTTTGATGGTGGCACTTGAATTTGTAGAAGATAAAGTGAGTAAAAAAATGAAAAATCCAGCTTATGTTTCTAAACTCGGCGATGCAATTTTTAGAAATGGCGCTATGGTTCGTCCTTCTGGCAATTTGATTATTTTATCTCCAGCCTTAGTCATCAATAAACACGAAATTGATTTGATGGTGAACGCTATCGAAAAGGGTTTGTCTGAAATGTAAAAAATATTTGTTCAATTGATAATTGAATAAATATAGTAAAAATAAAATAGCGTAACTATCACAAAATCAGATAGTTACGCTATTTTATTTATTATTGTAATTTAATAAAAAACTTATTTCGAGTATTTATCTTTTCCACTTCTATCTACAATCGTAGCACTTGCTTGTTGCGAACCCATGATTACGATGTCTTGTATATTCACATAATCGGGTTGCGAAACGATATAGAAAATTGCGCGAGCAATATCATCTGAGCGCAACGCTTGAAAACCTTCATATACTTTTTGAGCGCGTTCAGCATCGCCATTGAAGCGAGTGATTGCAAATTCATTTTCTTCTACGAAGCCAGGCGCAACTTGCCCAACGCGTATGCCATGTGTATGTAAATCCATGCGCATCGATTTCGTCAAAGCATCTACCGCAAATTTTGTCGCGACATAAACATTACCATTTATATACGCTTCTTTGCCAGCAGTAGAGCAGAGGTTGATGATGTGACCAGATTGGCGCGCGACCATAAATGGAGATACCAAACGCGTAATGTACAACAAACCTTTTAGGTTTGTATCAATCATCGTTTCCCAATCTTCGATGTTTCCGCTTTGAATCGGGTCAAAACCTTTTGCCAAACCAGCATTATTGATCAAAATATCAATGTTTTTCCACTCGTCACTCAGGCTTTCGATTGCATTTTGACATTCTTCATAAGATTGAATATCAAAATTTAAGATTTCGACATTTACACCATATTGTTCAACTAAAATACGTTGGTCGTTTTCTAAACGCTCTTTTCTACGTCCACAAAGTATTAAATTAAAACCATTTTGAGCAAAAATGGAAGCAGTTGCTTTGCCAATGCCAGAAGTTGCACCAGTTATAAGAACAGTTTTTATATTTTCTTTAGGTAGGTTGATATGTAAATTTGCAATTGTTTGATTTTCAGAATTTTCTGTATCACGATTTAAAGTTCTTTCAATTTCCTCTTTATCCAAACTACATTCTAAAGGTTCATTTGAAATAACATCTTCTTGTATTTCTTCCTTTTTATCTTCAACTATTTCTTCTGTTATATCTTCTGTTTTGTCTTCGATATTCTCTACTTTGCTTTCTTCAATTGCTGCTACAATTCCGACTAAAGGAGCAGTTGCAAGTATTGAGTCCACAATATTTTCAGTAGTATGATTTTCAGTTTCAATCGGAATTTCGACAATTTCATTTTCAATCAAATTGTCATTTTTTATATCTATAACAGGTTCATTTTCAATGAAATTTGAATTTTCAATCAAATCAATTTCATCTTCTGATACTTTGTTTCCTATATTTGGATTGTAGTCATTGTGTGCTACTTCATGGACTTTATCATCAGTTACGTGCAAATTGATGGCTTCGAGCGCGCGCTCGTGATCCAAAATTCTTTTTATTGCAAATGCTCTATCGTTTTCAGGCGTTTTAAACTCAGGATTAGAAATACAAGCAGATTCATAATGACCCAATGCAGCATAATGATTTCCCATTTGATGATAAATCAAAGCCAAATCATAGTTTGCAAATGGGTGATTTGGCGCTAAAGCCAATGTTTTTTCTAAATTTTTAACTGCTTTTTCAGGTTTATCCAAATATTCATTTTGTAGAATCGCATATTGATAATATGCGTCAGCGTTTTCTGGGTTGTATTTTTTTGCAGTTTTAAAACATTTAGCTGCATTTTCAGGTTCATTTATAAAATAAGTATTGATTAATAAACCAATTTTATAGTGGATATTCGGAAAATAAGGGTTTGAATTGGCTACTTTTTCGTAATAACTTCTTGCAGTGACATGATCGCGGTGCATTTCGGCGATTTCGCCCAATAGAAAATTAGCATCAGCATTTTCATTATTTTGAGTCAAAATAATGCTCAAATTATCTGTTGCCAATTGTATGTTGTGCATATATTTTGCTTCAATCAACGCTTTTTGAAATCTAAAATGTTGATTATCAGGATATTGTTCACAAAGATTAGTGATAATACCATAAGATTCCAAAATTTTCCCTTCATTCAATTGTGCCATTGCAAAAATGTAAGATGCCGAACCTGGCATCGTTTCTTTTGGCTTTTCTTTTTCACTACTTTCTATCAGATGATTAGATGTTTCAATATTCAGCAAAGTGCCTAATTGTGTTGCATTGTTTTCAGCTGGCATCATAGCTTCTACTTCTTCAATCTGAGATTGAATCGGTGCATTTGCTTCAGCAGCTTCTAATAAATTTATTTGCTGATTGTGTAAATCTGCTTCAACTTTTGATTTATCTGCTTCTGCCAAAATCGAATCTAATTCATCATCATCATCGTCTTCATCAAATAAAAAGTTAATCAAATCATCTTTTTTTACTTCAACTTTAGACGGCATTTCAGTTTCGTCTTCATTGTCTTCTTCTTCTACGATTTCAGAAACAATGTGTTTCATATTGCCATTTTCATCATCACGTTTGCTAAAAAATGAATCTTCGTCTATTTCATTTTTAGATACATTAAAATGTGAAATTTCATGCGTAGCAACCGTTTTAATATTGTTTGTTTGTGGCACATCAGATGCCAAAATTTCTTTATCTTTCAATAAATTCAACCCAGGAATATCAGCAAATAGTGACTCTAATTCATCGTCTTTACCATGATTTATATCTTCGCTTATTTCGTGAGCAGCAGTTTCTATTGAAGTATTATTTTCAGTTTCAATATGCTTTTCTATCGTTTCTATTACAGGTTTTTCTTCAACAACAATTGGCGCAACTACTTGATTAACAGTAGGTTCTACCACCATTGGAACTTCTACGGCTACAACAGGAACTGTTGTGGCAACATTTTCGTGCTGAAATGGATGCGTTTCATTAGTGCTATAAAACGGTTTAGGCGTATCCGTAATTCTATAAAAAATATCATAATTATTATAAATAAATTCATCATATTTATAATAAGTCATTTCTCGTACCTGTCGCAAAAATTCACCTATATCTTGCGAAATTTTACGCACCAAATTTACATGATCATTATCTGCCGAATGTTCATTTTTACGAACTTCAAGGTAGCGATCTTGCCAAAAATTCATATACTGAATTACATTCGTAATCCGTTCAAAGGTAGTCGATTGCTTGTTTCCATTTGCTACAATTGGTATTATTCGTTTATCGCCACCGTTTTGCAATAACGAATATGCCCAATTCATTGATGTTTCAGATTTTAAAAGATCATCTGTAATCAACAACATTGGATATTGATATTCATTTACTTTTTGAATAGGATTTGTATCTTGTTCTAAAGCAAATCTTTCTAAATTGACGCCAATATTGCTACAAATATGTTGTGCAAGTGCTTCATTTTCAGACGAATAGATTAAAATATATTTTGACATATAACAACTATTGTTAATAATAAAATCAGTTTTTGGAAATAAAATTTTATCCAACTACAAATATAAAAAAATAATTTATTCAGCAGCCAATTGCTTTAAAAATTCATTCATTTCGGACTTGAATTTTTTATATTCACTTGTAGCAGGGCCTGAAAATCCTGTATGAATTTTTCTGATGTTGTTCTTTTTATCAACGATCAGTAAAGTTGGAAAAGCAATAATTTCATTGAGCATTGGCAATAATTTTGAAGCTTCTTTTTTATCAGCAGCACCTGCCACAACCAACTCATAAGGTATATTCATATTTTTTTTATAAACGGCCAATTTAGCGTCAGCGTCAGTTTTGTCTTTAAAGCGTTCAAAAGCCAAGCCGATAGCTGTCACGTTCGGAATATTGCTATTTTGTAATAAATCCACGATGTAATTACTCTCGTCTTTACAGTTTGGACACCAAGTTCCCATCACTTGAATCAACTTCACTTTACCTTGATAATCAGCGTTTTGTAACGAAATCATCTTGCCTTCTGGGTTTGCGATATTCAACGAAAGTTGTTTTTTTGCATTTGTCGTTGTTATGTCATTCGCGTTTCGTAATTTAGCATTTTCATCATATTTTGCAGTCCAAATTGTCTTATATTTATGACCACTACGAAACGAACCGACAATCGTTTTATCAGCGGCAATTTTGCCTTCAAACAAAAAAGCATGCGCGCCATCAAAACACGAAAGATACATTTTATCGCCTTGTACACAACCATCGAGGTATCGATAATCGCCAGTTTCGGTCAAAAAAGTGCCTCGTAATTGGTTTTCTTTTTGTTCAAACTCTCCAATAGCTGCTTCTTTAGGTTCAGTGTCTAAGCCAAAAAGGGTCGCCCATTTGCCTGTAATGTCCATTATTGGAGTCGTTTTCATAGTCGTAAACCGATGGTTGTGACCATGACGCGCTACAAACGGAATTTCGTAATTTTCCTTACTTGGCACAACCCATTTTCCTTCCATAACGCCACTTTCAAATTCGCCTTTAATATATGTATTGTATATCGGCAAATTGATTCTGAAAGTATCATGTGCTGTTCGTTTATTGCGACCAATTTTAATATCATCTACTCGTATTTTCTCTTCGCCGTTGATGATATTAATATAAAACTTCTCTTTTGTTTCATACACCACTTCAAAATTGAATGGCAATTCGCCTTTCGTCACATTCTCGATTTTTGTGAAAGGATCTGCATCTAAGTGAATACTTTGCGTATTCAACGGCTTGTCATTGTCTTCCAATTTTAAGGTGGCACGCCAAGGGCCAGGCGCAAAACCTGAGTATGGATTCGGGATTACGATACAACTATTCAAATAAAATGCAAGTGTCAATAAAGCTGACAAAACTATAATTCCTTTTTTCATTATTATATTTTTTTAAGTTGTAAAACTAAGTATTTCGATTGTGAAAATTGAGTTTTACATATCTTATTTTTGTCAATTTAGATTTAAAATAAAGTACAAAAATCGAACCTATTTTTTGAATATTTTATTAATAAATATATTAAAAACCTTTAAAATGTAAATGCCTTATAATGATAACATTATAAGGCATTTTGTAAGCTATAAAATCTATACGTAGTAAATCTACATTAAGCCTTTTTCTCTCATCCAATCGTCGCTATACATTTTTTTTACATAACGGCTACCGTGATCATGAAATATCATAACAACTATATCATCTTTTGTCAGCTGATCAGCCAATTGCAAAACGCCTTGCACAGTAGAACCTGCTGAATATCCCAAAAACATTCCTTCTTCGGCCGCTAATCTGCGACACATCCAAGCACCTTCTTTGTCAGCTACTTTTTCAAAATGATCAATCACATCTATGTTCAAATTGTCAGGAATCGTGTCTTTACCAAAACCTTCTGAGAGGTAAGAATAACGTTCATTTACATCAACTTTTCCAGTTTCGTGATATGTTTTAAGCACAGAACCAAACGTATCAATCGCCCAAACCTTTATGTTTGGATTTTGCTCTTTTAGGTACATCGCTGTACCTGATATTGTACCACAAGTACCAGCAGTTGCTACCAAATGCGTGATTTTTCCTTCAGTTTGTCTCCAAATTTCTGGCCCAGTAGATTCGTAATGCGCCAAACGGTTCGCTAAATTATCGTACTGATTTACATTAAAAGAGTTTGGCGTACTAGCAGCAATTGATGCCGCCATAGAATAATAAGAGCGCGGATCTTCGGGCTCAACATCATACGGACACATGACTACCTCAGCACCAATAGCGCGTAAAATATCAACCTTTTCTTGCGATACTTTAGTGGTCATCGTAAAAACGCATTTATAACCCTTTACAAGACAAGCCAAAGCAATGCCCATGCCAGTATTGCCAGAAGTTGCTTCAACAAAAGTCCCGCCAGGCTGTATCAAACCGCGAGCTTCAGCATCTTCAACCAATTTTTTTCCGATTCTATCTTTAATCGAATTACCAGGATTAAAATATTCTAATTTGCCTAATATCAGCGCAGGAATATCCTTTGTTATTTTATTCAATTTTACGAGTGGTGTTTCACCAATCGTTTCTAATATACTTTCGTAATATTGCATACTGTAAAAATTATTTTAATCTGTATCTTCAAAAATCGTGCAAATATAAGCCTTTTTTTAGAAATATTTGATTCTCCAAATTTTATTCCCTTTTTCAAGCAATAAAACAATGAATTATTTATAAAATTTGGTATAAACATAAAAATTTGGATCTATCGCTCCTAGCAATTTTGCAACCGTTGGCGACACCACAACCTCTACATTGGCAGGATATGCACCATCAGGAATCTTGCCAACTACTTTTGCATATATCGTTTTATTCGACATCGGATTATGGATAATAATGACCGAGCCAACAGGACAAATGCGGTGCATAGCATATAAATCGCCACCAATTTTGCTGTCTTTTTGCCAATATGCAGCGCCTTTGCGCATATATTCTTTTTTTCCAACGCCACTTTCCGTCAATTCAGATTTTAATTTGAACAACTTTTGGACAATTGGTGCGCCTTTCACTACGCGTACATCTGCCGAAATACCTTTTTGGCTCATCCAACCAATCAAAAGTTTTTGACCGAGTTTGAGTTCTGGCACTTTGAGTTTATTGCGCGCCATTAGCGAATCTACTGGCATATTAAAATAACCTTCAGCAATTTTTTTTATACCTTCGCTTTTCTTTACGATATAAAACATTGGCACATGATTCTTGAGTACAAATTTTTTGTCTCGAATCCTTACA
Organism: Saprospirales bacterium; assembly: GCA_043764975.1. Taxonomy (GTDB): domain Bacteria; phylum Bacteroidota; class Bacteroidia; order Chitinophagales; family Saprospiraceae; genus JAYUJV01. The sequence goes on along the minus strand of JAYUJV010000277.1, from coordinate 3,463 downwards.
ATGGCTCTATTCGGTATCGGAATTTTTATTTTCAAGCCATTCGATGGTGCTTTTGTGACCAAAGTTGGATTATAAAAATTTAATTCTGTTTCTTTAATACCGTAAAATTTGGCGAGTGAAAAAAGCGTTTGTTTTTTTGCAAATTTATGCTCAAAATATTTGTCTTGAAAATCGCCAACTTGAACATACAAAGAATCTTTTGGTAAAAGATAATGTAAGCTATCGCCTGTGATTGGTTTTGCAAAAACCGCTGTTGCATAGCAAAATAAGATAAGTAAAATAAGTCGTTTTGTCATAGTTTATTAATAATTTGAGGTGTAAGTTACGAATGAATATTTTATTTTTACATTTATTTTTATTTTTTTTAATCTATACACCTTTTTTTATTTTATAAATAATTAACAATCAGTATTTTATAAAATATATTTTTTTAATAAATAATAATATATTAAATATGAAAAGTGTCGGAATTATCCCAGCAAGGTTTGCATCTACTCGTTTTCCAGGCAAGCCGCTCGTCAAAATCGGAGACAAATATATGGTACAACTCGTTTATGAAAAAGCATTGCTCGCCGACCTCGATGAAGTTATCATCGCTACGGACGATGTACGCATATATGATGCTGCAAAATCCTTTGGTGCAAATGTGGTCATGACGGCCAATACACATATAAGTGGTACAGACAGAATATGTGAAGTTGCAGAAAATATCGAAGCCGATATTATTGTGAATATACAAGGCGATGAACCGTTTATTGATCCTCAACAAATCAATGCAGTTATCAATATTTTGAAAGAAAAAAAGGAATTGAAAATAGCTACACTTTGCAAGCAAATTACTGATTATGAACAACTTATAAATCCAAATATTGTAAAAGTCGTAAAAACTTCATATTACCATGCGCTCTATTTTAGTCGCAATCCGATACCTTATGTGCGTGGCGAAAATATTGAAAATTGGTTATCCGTTTCCGTTTATTATAAGCATATCGGGTTGTATGCTTTTAGAAAAAAAGCATTAAGAAGACTAATAAACTTAGAACCTTCGGTACTCGAATTATCAGAAAATCTGGAGCAGCTTCGTTGGCTCGAAAACGGTTTTCACATCGGAATCGCTGTGACGGATATTGAAACCATTGGCATTGATACGCCAGAAGACCTTGAAAAAGTACTGAGTTCTAACATTAAGTAGAGTATAACGTCGTCGAGGTTTAAAACCTCGACGACGTTATAAACCATTCACATCGTACTATTATATTATTTCATCAAACTCATTTTCATCAACGGTTTCTCTACGCATTAAGGCGGCCATTTGGGTTTGGTGCATACGAGCCAAATCTTGTTCGACTTGCGTAATATATTGACTATCAATGACTTGTCGAATATCGTCAGCGGATTCGAGGTTGAGTGCAGAACGAAATTTGTAGGTTTGTTCATACATCATATTTTCAAATTTGACGGACAGTTTATCGTCGTTTTTGAAAATCGTAATTTTTAACGTTGGGTGTTCTATGTAACCTAATATGCGCATATTTTTTTTATTTTTACAAAAGTAATAATTTTTTTCAATTTCTATAATAAATACCATTCGCGTGTAGGGACAGGTCGCGACCTGTCCCTACGTGAGATGGCCATCGCGATGATTATCAAACAAAAAAGCACTTGTAAAAATACAAGTGCTTTTTGATTATTATAAGTTAAAATCCTATCTCAAAAACAACATTTCGCGATATTTCGCTAATGGCCAAGACTTATCGTCTAATATAAACTCTAGTTCATCAGCAGATTCGCGGATTTTCTCCATCAATGGTTTTACATCGTCACAGAAGCTAACGGCAACTGCGCGACCATTTTCGGCATGGTGTGCAGCATCACGTTTTGCGCTCATTTCTGTCACCAATTCTTGAATAGCGTTTGTTGCTTCCAATATTTGACCGATACTTTGCTTTTGGTATTTCAAATTATCAACTTTGAAACCAATTTTTTCTAAACCAGTAACATTTTCGATTAATTTTGACTGATATGAAATGGCAGCTGGCAATACATAACTGTAGCACATTTCTTCCATCATTTTGCTTTCGATGTCTAACTTCAAGCTATAACTTTCGAGTTGTACTTCATGGAAGGCTTGCAATTCGCGCTCAGACAAAACACCTGCTGTGCCGAATAATTTTTTAGTAGAATCTGACACCAATGCATCGAGTGCTGGTGGAGTAGTAGTGATGTTGTTCAAACCACGACCTTCTGTCGCTTCGTTTTTCCACTCATCGCTATAACCATCGCCTTCAAAACGAATGTCTTTCGATTTTTTGATATATGCCTTGATAACTTGCAAAATCGCTTCGTCTTGCGGACGACCTTTTTGTACAATTTTCTCCACTTCATTCTTGAATTTAATCAATTGAGCGCCCATCATGGTATTCAAAACGGTCATTGGACCAGCGCAGTTTGCAGTAGAACCAACGGCACGAATCTCAAATTTATTACCTGTAAAGGCGAAAGGAGAAGTACGGTTACGGTCAGTATTGTCTTGTTGCAAGTTTGGCAATTTATTCAATAAATCCAAGGTCTTTTTTAAGTTTACTTTTGCCGTTTTGCCACGTTCCAAAGTATCCAACAACTCACTCATTTCTTGACCGATAAAGACAGAAATGATGGCTGGCGGCGCTTCGTTTGCACCCAAACGGTGATCGTTTGATGCCGTTGCGATGATGGCGCGCAACAAGTCAGCGTGTTCGCTTACGGCCATGATTGTATTGACAAAAAACGTCAAAAACTGTAAATTTGTCGCTGGTTCTTTGCCTGGACTCAATAAGTTTTTGCCAGTATTTGTACCCATCGACCAGTTGTTGTGCTTGCCGCTACCATTTACACCTGCAAATGGTTTTTCGTGTAACAACACGCGCAAACGGTGACGAATCGCAACACGTTCCATGACATCCATCAATAAAGTGTTGTGATCCACGGCAACGTTACATTCCTCGAACATCGGTGCGCACTCGAATTGAGCTGGCGCTACTTCATTGTGACGTGTACGAACTGGTATGCCCAATTTGTGACATTCAGTCTCGAAATCACGCATATAAGCATATACGCGCTCAGGAATTGCGCCAAAATAATGGTCTTCTAATTGTTGATTTTTTGCTGAAAACTTACCTAAAAGCGTACGACCAGTCATCATCAAATCTGGACGTGCATTGTAGAATGCTTCATCGATCAAAAAATATTCTTGTTCCCAACCCAAAGTTGTGATAACGCGCGTTGCTTTTGGTTCAAACCATTGTGCAATCGGTAAAGCTGCTTTTTCCAAAAAGTTGATTGAGCGCAACAAAGGCAATTTATAATCTTGCGCTTCGCCTGTATATGTGATGAAAACCGTAGGAATACACAAGGTTTTTCCTTCGCCGATTTCAAATATAAATGCTGGAGAAGTTGGATCCCAACCAGTATAACCGCGCGCCTC
>JAYUJV010000276.1:0-8041 GCA_043764975.1 Saprospirales bacterium | reverse complement strand
CTTTTATGATGCCGCCATGCTCCGAGCGACTACCGACCATAAATCCAGTCACATCGTGCATAAACACCAAAGGTATTTTCTTTTGGTTACAATTCATCACGAAACGAGCTGCTTTATCCGCCGAATCGGAGTAAATAACGCCGCCAAATTGCATTTCTCCTTTCGCCGACTTTACCACTTGTCGATTATTGGCCACAATTCCGACCGCCCAACCGTCTATTCGCGCATAAGCGCAAACGATTGTTTTGCCGTAACCTTCTTTATATTGTGTTAATTTTGAATCATCGACCAATCTTTTTAGCAACTCAATAGTATTATAAGGCTTTGCGCCAATGTCTGGAAAAATGCCGTAAATGTCTTTTTCATCAGCAATAGGTGGTTTTGAAACTTGTCTATCGAAGCCAGCTTTGTCGTTGTGACCCATTTTATCGACCAAATCTTTGATGGTTTCGAGGCAAGTTTTATCGTCGGGCATACGGTAATCTGTGACACCCGATATTTCGCTTTGCGTATATGCTCCACCGAGCGTTTCCTTATCCACATCTTCGCCAACAGCGGCTTTTACGAGATAAGGTCCAGCCAAAAATATAGAGCCAGTTCGCTCCACAATCAGCGCTTCGTCGCTCATGATTGGCAAGTAAGCGCCGCCAGCCACGCAGCTACCCATGATAGCTGCAATCTGTGGAATCCCCATGCTACTCATTTTCGCATTGTTGCGAAAAATACGTCCAAAATGCTCTTTATCAGCAAATATTTCGTCTTGCATAGGCAAATATACGCCAGCACTATCCACAAGGTAGATAATTGGCAAGCGATTTTCCATCGCAATTTCTTGAGCGCGAAGGTTCTTTTTGCCACTTATCGGAAACCATGCGCCAGCTTTTACAGTCGCATCATTGGCTACAACCAAGACTTGACGACCACGAATATAGCCTATCACAATCACACAACCGCCAGCGGGACAACCACCATGTTCGGCATACATTTCGTAACCAACGAACGCGCCGACCTCAATTTGAGGTTTATTGGCATCTAATAAAAAAGAAACGCGCTCACGAGCAGTCATTTTACCTTCTTCATGCTGCCTTGCAATCTTTGCTTTACCGCCGCCTTCATATATTTTTTGTAAGCGTTGTTTCATTCTCGAAATCAATAATTTATATTGATCTTCATGTTTATTGTACTCAATATCAATGTTTTGTGACATTTTTCAGATTTTTATGCTTTTATTTTCATTCAAAGATATAAAATTATTGCCTTAATAAATAAGATTTTTTTATTAATAAAAAGTTTAACAAAAAGATTAACATTAAGTTAATGTTAATATCTTGTAACTTAGTATAAAAAAGCATAACTTTGTGACATTATTTTTTTTATTTAAAAAACTTTCAAAATTATTTTAGCATGAAAAAATTATTTACACTTATCCTTTTTTTCGCTCTTACTTCATTGTCGTTGATGGCTCAAAACCCAACCGATGGAGATTATCGTTCTATCGCAACAGGAAACTGGAATGATATAACAAAATGGCAAACACGTTCTGGTGGCAACTGGGCAGCAGCTTCTGCGCCTCCAAATGCTTCAAATAATGTGTATATTCAAACTGGGCATACTATTACTGTAAATGTTACAACAGCAGCTTGTAAAGATTTGCAAGTGACTACTATAGGAACTGCAACAGGCATATTAGCATGTGTAGCAAATATTGTAGAAGTGAATGGGAAATTAAGGTATTCAACTACTACTGGAGTTTTTTCAGCCTTAGGTCTTGATGGTACTTTTTATTCAGGACAGACAGCTAATACCAGCCCTGCAAATGGAACTATAACTTGCACAACTGGAGAAGTAAAAATAGTAGGCGTATCAAGAAATATTACTTTTGTTGGCGAATGGGGAACTACCGGACTAGCTACTTCTGGTCGAGTAGAATTTGCCTTAAACTCTGGTGAAACGGGTACCTTAGCAACTGGTTTCAAATGTAAAGACATTATTATTAGCAACGGTTGTACTATTGATATGGGTAACTTTAGAATAGCACCTGATGGAACAACAGCAGGCTCAGGCACAATGACAATCAAAACGAATTCAAAATTAATAGGTTCATCAACTGGAGCTGGAAATCAAGTAATATCAAGAACTGGAACAGGTGCAAGTGGTTCTTTGACTTTAGAAACTGGCGCATTTTTAGAGCTGAAAGGTCTTACTCCTTGTATAGATGTAAATGCTTTTGTAAATAATGGCACTATAATTTTGTCTAAAGTAGGCACACAAACTTTTTTGAATAAAGGTAGTGGAGGAGGAACTGTGGTGTTTAATACTTATAATAACATAATAATAGATGGCGGCGGTATCAAATCTCCTTTTTCGGCTACAACTGTAAATGGTATTTTGACACTTACTAGTGGTTACGTAGCAACAACTACAACAAACTTAATGACTTTGGGTGTAACAGCTAGTACAACAGGCGAAAGCGCAGCAAGTTTTGTAGCTGGGCCAATGGCAAAAATGACAAACTCTACTGTACCTTTTGTATTCCCTACGGGTAAAGGAACAGATTTTAGACGTATTAGTGTTTTTCCAACACTGAGTGCACCAACTACTTATAAAGCAGAATTTTTTAATGTAGCAGGTGCATCTCGTACCGCAATGACTGCTCCGATTCAAGCCGTTCACTCAGGAGAATATTTTGATTTGGCTGCAGCTCCTGCAACTCCAGCAATTGTTGGGTTTGATTATGTAAATCCTGCTGGCTTCTGTAACGCAACTGCAGACTTGACAATTGCACACTTTTCAAGTGGTTCTTGGATAAACGAAGCGGCAACCGCTACTGGATCTGCAGGATTAGGTCAGATGGTTACTACTTCGGCAGTTACTACATATAGTCCTTTTGCAGTGGGTTCTTTAGATGCTATGAACTCACCATTGCCTGTTCGTTTCAAAAGTTTCAGTGCGAAAAACCAAGGTAAAACAAATATTGCTATTTGGGAAACTGATTTAGAACTGAATTTGAATCACTTTGACATCGAAAAATCAATAGATGGTAACAATTGGTCATTCTTGAATCAAGCGAATCCAAACGAAGCGAAGCGTTACTCGATTGTAGATTTTGCGCCTTTCAAGACAACTTATTACAGAATAAAAAGTGTTGACAACGATAATCAATCTACTTATAGTAATGTAATTTCTGTCACTTCTAATAACTCAAATGTAACGATAAAAACGGACGATAGCAAAACATTATATGTTAACTTAACTGACGAAAGCACTGACAATCAAGTAGTTAATATATTTAATACAAGTGGCGCTTTGATGTTACAATCTAAGATTGAAGCTGGCAGCAAGTCATTTAGTGCAGATTTATCTGCTTTGAAAACAGGTATTTATGTTGTTCAGATTGGCACAACCGTAGAAAAAATATTAGTAAAGTAAAATAATACTTGACAAACGAAAATATCAACTGTATATTTGCGTTTATTTTATATTCAATTTTTTTTACAAATTTAAAAACATACTAAAAATGGGTTTATTCTCTTTTTTGAAAGACGCAGGTGCTAAATTATTTCATACTGGCGGTACTGCTGCTCCAGTAGATCCGAATGCGGACATCATTGCGCACAAAAATGAAGTAATTGCTAAGTTACAAGGCACGATTTCGAGCCTTGGATTACAAATTGATAATGGTTCAATGGATTTAAACGATACTTGCGATACAGTAACGGTTTTTGGTCAGTGCCAAACACAATCTGAAAAAGAAAAAATCGTATTGGCAGTGGGTAATACTGATGGCATCGCTTATGTTGATGACCGTATGACAGTATTAAATCCTGAGCCAGAAGCTGATTTTTATACAGTTCAGAAAGGCGATTCATTGTCTAAAATTTCTAAAGAATTTTATGGTGATTATATGCGTTACCCAGAAATCTTTGAAGCAAACAAGCCAATGCTTACACACCCAGATTTGATCTATCCAGGTCAAGTGTTGCGTATTCCGAAAGCAGCTTAATCTTAGATTTTTAATTATAAAAAAGCCACTTGAGTTTCAAGTGGCTTTTTTGTTTTATTTATAAATAACTTAATAATGCGAATTGGGTTAAACTAAGGTAAATAGGTGCAGAGCACCGTACTCTTGGTAGAAAACAATCAATATTGTAAATATCGAGGTGCAGAGCACCGTTCAATAAATGTATTTCAATCAATTTTTATTAGAGAACGGTGCTATGCACCTAAAAAAATTAAATAAAATACATATTTACTACCAATAGGACGCCGTTCTACGGCTTTTTAACACAATATTCGAATAAATATCAATATTTTACTAATCTTCGTCTTCATCAATATTCAACTTCGCACCCGCCAATTCACTAAACGCGTGGTTGTCATTTTGTGCTTTTGCAACCGCCATTCCTTCTTTATAAACCACAATTGCTTCTTCTATTTGGTTTAGCTTTTCATACAGTTTTCCAAGATGATAATAAGTGCCTACATAATCTTTATGCTCTGTTCTGAGCCGTTCGTAATAGGTTTTTGACTGTTGTAAATCAGCTAATTTTTCATATTCTTTTGCCAGTGCAAAAAGGATAAATGAATCGTTAGGACTTTGCTCCAAAAAAGTTAATAATTGTTCTAATCGTGCCATGTGTTATATTTAAAAAACCCACCCCAGCCCTCTCAAAGGGAGGGAGTTCCATCGTAACATCAAATTACGAAAAATTTATTTTTCCTAATTTGATGTTGAGTAAAAAGAGATATATTTATTTAATAATCAATATTTTATTTACTTTTTCAAGTTGATTTGTTTTCATGTTTTTCAACATAAAGTAATAAAAACCATTTTGAAAAATTGAAATATTGAATGTTTTTAATTCGCTTTCGCTAAATATTATTTTTTGTAGCAAAACACCATTTGTATTGTAAATGTCCAAACTGTATTTTTCAAGATTTTGATTCAAAAAGTCAAGATTCAACACCTCGTTTGCAGGATTTGGATAAATGCTCAATTGCGGTTTTGAAGCTTCATTTTCAATAGTAGCAGTTGTTTGAACACAAGTATTTTCCCTGATAGCGATGACTGGCAAAATGTTATTATTTACGGCTTCGAGGTTTGAATTGTCAATACAAATTGAACTTGATTCATCGCTATAAAACACTTTCAAAAATGGCGTATAGGTTGTCGATTTAGGTAACGAAAAATCTCCATTCATCAAACCAACTATGATGTTACTTTGTAGCGACGTTTTGAGTTTCATCGTGTAAAGATTTGACAATTGTGATTCGATTTTTATCACTTTTGCACCATTTATTTTTAGTTCAAAAGCATGAAATCCACAATATGGATTGCGTAAACCAATCGTAAAACTCTTTTCTAATTTATTAATTGTCAATATTTTATAAAAAATAGAATCCGCTTTCAAAATAGACGAACTACCGAAAAAACAGTGATTGTGCGCACCAGTTCCGTTGTGATTATGCGCTTTGCCTTTTAGCAAACAGTCTTGTAAAAGCGCAGCATCTGTGACCGATATTTTGAGGTCATTGTTGAGGTCTTCACAAGGTGTTACGCTTGTGTTTTCATGAACAGCAGCACTCAAATATTGTGTTACATCGTTGTCGTCTTGCACACCATTTATATCTAAGTCGCCGATAACGGCTTTGCCGTTACAAACGTTTTTACAATCCAAAACAGCGGCTCCTAGCGGCGCGCCTGTACAATCTTGCAACGTCGGACAATTTGGCAAAACGGACATTGAACGACCGTTTGCGTTCGACTTTAATCTGATGCACAATTGACCCCAATTGTTATCATAATTTTTTTCAAAACGACCGAGTCCATCAGCCGCTTTTTTCCAATTCACACGCACCACGAGCGTATAATCACCATCAGGAACAGACGTGACATCGAGCCATTGACAAGGTAAACCGTTGTCGTATTCATCAAAGCAGCCGACTGAAATTCCGAAAACGTTGTAATTAAACTTAGGCGTACTATTGAGTTCGCACAACAAATCACGCACTTGAAAACCGACTTTTGAGCCTTTATTGGCTTGTTTCCCTTTATTATCAAACAATAAATATTCGGCATAATTGTCATAATGCACGTGTTGATGGCAAGCATCAAACACCAATAATTGTTGATATTTTGGATTATTGAGGTCTGCAATAAAGAAATCTTGATCACCTTTATTCCAAATTTTTGTATTGAAACGCACTAAATATCGCTTTCCATCGCCATTCAGACAGCCTTCTTTGAGCGTACAATCGTTCGGTTTGATGTCGATGCTATCAAATTTTATGGTTTTTCCCAATTGCTCCTGATCTATGACCAAATCTGGTCCGCCACAACTCGCATTTCCGAATTGAAGACAAGAGCCATCGTTCACAAACGCCAAGGGATTATAGTTGCAAGCCGTAGAATCGGTACAACCTTTCGGTTTACCGAGGTACTGAATCGTCCATTTTATTGGCGTGTTTTTACAGATCTCGCCACTTGCAATTTTGATATTATAATGCTTATTTTTTTCTAAAATAATACTTTTAATATCTGCTTTCAAGCCACATTCGTTAGAGAAATCGGCATAAAAAAGCGTTCCAACTTGCGTTGTATCGTTTGTTTTGCAATTTTCATAACCATATATCTTCGTATCGCAGTTTTCGAGTGTCGGACAAGTACTTATTTTGTATGAACCCAAACTATCGGCCTTAAAATCGTACCAAGTTTCGGGAAAAATAGTTTGAAAATTACCAGTTTTTATCACAATCGAATTGTCGCATATTTCTCCAATCTGACAATTAAATTTGGTTGAAAATTCACTCGTAAAATTTGGATTTTTTGCTATCGTATCATTGCCAAGCATTACCCAAAATTTGCCAAAACCATCTAAAAAACCATCGCCACCAGCATCATTTATCATAAAATCTAAACAACTAGTATTCGGAACATTTATGGTTGTATTGTAAGTCGTATTTGATGTCAATTCTCCTTGATTTACTTGCTTATATACCGTGCCATTAAGGTTTTTCAAACGCCAAGACGTTTCAAAACCAAACTGATCTGTTTCGATATGAACAGTCACCATTTTCAAATTATTCGTACCGATTTGAGCAGTTCCGACATTTATATTTATTAAAAGAATAAATATAACAAGTAAGTTTTTCATTAAAAATTGATTATTTTTAAACGCAAAACCCTTCAAGGGTTTCAACAATAAAGTAGGAAAAATCCACTTTTTTACGTCTTTTTGTCAAAAGAACCCTTGAAGGGTTGAACACATATAAATACCCTCCGTTTTCAAGTCCCTCCTTTGGGAGGGATTTAGGGAGGACCTACTCCAACACAATAATCAAGTCGTCTTGCTCCACCAACGACTTTTCCGGTATCATAATTTTGACGACTTTTGCCTTGATTGGCGACGTAATGGTAGATTCCATTTTCATGGCTTCTATCAAAAACAGTGGCGTATTGAGTTGTACTTGCTGACCTTCTTTCACGAGTATTTTTGACAATCGACCTTGCAAAGGTGTACCAATTTCTTTGGTGTTGTTTGGCGCCGCTTTTTGTTTCTTTTTTTCCTCCGCTTTGATGCTATAATCGCGTACATCGAGCGTGCGCGTAGAGCCATTTAACCTAAAAAATACAGTTCTAAATCCATGCTCATTCGGTTCGGTTTTATTGAGGTATTGAATCAAAATATTTTTTCCTTTTTCGATATTGACCAATACTTCTTCATTGGGGCGTAAGCCATATAAAAATGCAGGCGTTGGAATCTCGCGCACTGCTCCGAATGTTTGAAAATGCGTATAAAACTCCGTAAACACTTTTGGATATAATTTATAACTCAAAAAATCTTCAAAATCGGCAAACGGAAACTCATGTTGAAACTCTTCATACTCGACATCAAAATCGACAGGTGCCAAGGTTTTTCCAGGATTTTCGGTCAATGGTTTTTCATCTTTCAAGACAATTTTTTGTAACCATTTTGGAAAACCACCTTCAATTTGCCCCAAATCGCCACGCAACAATTCTTTTACACTTTCAGGAAACATC
>JAYUJV010000275.1:0-2969 GCA_043764975.1 Saprospirales bacterium | reverse complement strand
TCAATATCAATATAATCTGCTTTGTTACTTTTTACTTTGTCATAAACTTTAATATCAGCTAATTCTTCGATGGCAGCTAACATTGTTTCGTATTCTTGTAACGAAACAATAACAGAAACCCGATTTCCACTGGTATCGGTTATAAATTGTGGTTTTTTCATTGTCTAAAATTTTATACAAATATACACCTATTTTTGAAGAAACAAAAAACCGAAGAAAATACAAGGTATTTTCTTCGGTTTTTTTGTTTAACATATATCAAAAAAAGCATTTATTTGTATGATTTTTACAATAAAGTTTTTTTCAAGTTTGAATAATACTTATCTTGCTTTCATATTTTTTTAAATCAAAAACAATCAAAACAATTACTAAATTTTTAACATGAAAAAAGTATTTTTAAGTTTGATGTGTATTGCTGCCATCACTCGCTTAACAGCACAATCTCATATTTCGCCTAAAGCGATAGAATTGGTCAGCAAAATGTCTGTCGAGGATAAAGCTGGTTTGGTAGTCGGGTTAGGTATGAACGTACCAGGTTTTCCAGCTGTAATGCAAGGGCCAGAAGGGCTTGGTTTTTACGAAAAAGTGCCTGGCGCAGCCGGAAACACAAAACCCTTTCCGACCCTCGGTGTGCCGTCTATGATTTTGTCCGATGGGCCAGCTGGTGTTCGGATAAACAGTACACGAGATAAAGAGCCAGGCAAAACTTTTTATGCAACCGCTTGGCCAGTTGCTACCTTGTTGGCTTCGACTTGGAACACGCCATTAGTAAAACAAATGGGCGCAGATTATGGTGCAGAAGCGCGAGATTATGGTATTGACGTAATGCTCGGTCCTGCCTTGAATTTGCATCGAAATCCACTCGGTGGTCGTAATTTTGAGTACTTTTCCGAAGATCCACTTATATCTGGCAACATGACAGCGGCACTCGTAAACGGTATTCAATCGCAGGGCGTTGGCACTTCCATCAAGCACTTTGCGGCCAATGATGAAGAAACGAGTCGTAATTTGATGAACTGCATCATGAGCGAAAGAGCGATGCGAGAGATTTACCTAAAAGGTTTCGAGATTGCTGTAAAACAAGCGCAACCTTGGACAATTATGAGTTCTTACAACCTCTTGAATGGTAAATATACGTCTCAAAATCCAGATTTATTGAACACAATCTTACGCAAAGAATGGGGTTTTAAAGGCTTGGTCGTGACCGATTGGTATAGTGGCAATAGCGCCGTAGAGCAAATGAAAGCTGGCAATGACTTGCTAATGGCTGGTCGTGGTTACGAAAAGAAAGCCATTATCGAAGCTGTAAAAAATGGTCAATTGGATGAGAAGATATTGACCGAAAACGCGGTTCGTGTTATGAATATTATCCTAAAAACACATTCTTACAATAAGTATGCGTTTTCAAATAAACCAGACTTGGTTCAACATGCTCAAATGTCAAAAACAGTAGCTGAAGATGGTATGGTTTTGTTAAAAAACGAAGCAAATACATTGCCTTTTACTGCAAAAGACAAGAGAATTGCCTTGTTCGGTATTCATAGTTATGACCTTATCGCTGGCGGTACAGGTAGCGGTGACGTGAACAAAGCCTACACCATTACACTCGCAAAAGGCATCGCTGACGCTGGACTTTCGGTGGATGCTAACGTGGAAAAAGCCTATCAAGATTATTTAAAAGTAGAACAAGCAAAACATCCTAAAAAAAGCATGTTTGAAGAATTTTTTAATCCGACACCTCCAATTGTTGAAAAAGAATCGGATAACGAATTGACTCAAAATGCAGCACTCGAAAGCGATATTGCAGTCATTTGTATCGGTAAAAACGCTGGCGAAGGACGCGACAGACAAGTAGTTGATGATTATAATTTGACTGCGAATGAGCAAACGCTCATCAAGTCAGTATCGGATATTTATCATGCGCAGCGCAAAAAAGTAGTTGTGGTCTTGAATATTGGAGGCGTAATAGACGTTGCATCGTGGAGAAATCAAGTTGATGCCATTTTATTGGCATGGCAACCAGGTCTCGAAGGCGGTCACGCCATGACCAATTTACTGAATGGAACGAGCAATCCATCTGGCAAATTAGCGACTACTTTTGCTATGAAATATGAAGATGTGCCTTCATCGACCAATTTTCCTGGCAAAGAGTTGAAAGACCAAACACCGAGTCAAAGTTTTGGCATCAAGACTTATCCGAGCGAAGTCGTATATCAAGAAGGTGTGTATGTCGGGTACAGATATTATGATACTTATGCAGTTGCGCCAGCTTATGAATTTGGTTACGGTCAAAGTTATACGACTTTCGAGTTTAGCGATTTGAAGTTGAGTAAAACCAATTTTAAGAAAAAAATTGTTGTGACTTGCATGGTTAAAAACACTGGAAAAGTAGCTGGTAAAGAAGTTGCTCAATTTTACCTCGGCGCACCTACAAATGTAATTGACAAACCAGAAAAAGAATTGAAAGGTTTTGTAAAAACTGAATTGTTACAACCTGGCGCTAGTCAAAAAGTCAGTTTTGAAATCAACGCCTCTGATTTGGCTTCGTTCAATACCAACCAAACGGCTTGGGTTGCGGATGCTGGCGAGTACAATGTCCGAATCGGTTCATCATCGAGAGCTATAAAATTAGAAGGCAAATTTAATTTGGCAAAGTCAATTGTAGTCGAAAAAGTGAATAAAGTAATTGCGCCAGATCGTGATATTAATGAATTTAAAGGAAAGAAGTAAATATTGTATTTTAAAATTTTGAGAAAAAACTCAGAATGTCTGTTTTTTTATTCAATTAATTTATTTATTGGTATTAAGTATAAAAGTATTAAGTATTGAATTTTTTATAAGGGGTGATACAAGAAATAATATACCCAAACTTTAGGAAGTATTTTGAGCTAAGACAAGGCACAAAAAAGGGGGTGTAGCAGGGCTACATACCGTTTTTTGTAACGCAGTATTAGTTCAAAAGACGAGTA
>JAYUJV010000274.1:0-8078 GCA_043764975.1 Saprospirales bacterium | reverse complement strand
CGAAGTTTTCAGTGCCTTTATCTACACCTACAATATTCACACCTCCAAATGGCGTATTAGATACTTGAATATTTTTATCAGCAAAAAAACGCTGACCTCTTGCTCCTATTGAGCACAATACAAATAATAAAATAACACTAATTTTTTGAAAATTCATTTTTGAAGTTTTTATTTTTTAAAAAATTTATTTTGAAAATATATGTAATCAAAATGACTATTTTGATGTTTAATAAAATGCTAACTACCAAATTATCAGCATTTTAATATTGATAACGTTTGAAAAAGACAAAAAAATTAACGTATTTAGAGTTGAAATTAATTTAATAAAATTCGCCTGGAATCGGTATTTTTTCAAATTTGCAATACAATTTAGCACCACTTTTAATTTTTTGAGCAATGGCATCACCACCTTTTATGACGATTGCTTCTGATACCTCATCGTATATATCTTCGGCTTTTACATTGCCCAATAAGATTTCTCTTGAGAGTTTTTGTCCATCGATGTTTTCTTCTATAGATTCATAAACATTCAAATAAATCTCGCCGATGTTCGGAAAGCCTGCTTTTTTCCCACCCGCCAATAATATTTTTTTGGCACTCGATGCAGAGCCTTTCGTGACATCTAAAATAAAATATTTAGGATTGAGCAAAAACACAACTTCTGGACGAATTTGATACGGAACATTACGAAAAGCATTGTTTAGTGCTTCATATTTAGCTTTATCTATGATGTCTTTTCGGTCTGTATCAGCTATTTCTTTCTCGAAACTTGCCTTAAAAGTATTTTCAAGTTTAATTTCGCCTGAGCCAATGTCAATCATTTTGATTTTTATTTCTACCGAGGCATTACATTTTATAGCATATATTTCTCTTTGCTCTGGTTTAGGTTTTGGATTTTCTTTTGTGGCAGGCGGTGTATATGTTTCGGTCTTTTCAAGGTATCTTTTACTCGATTTTGTAGCTGCCAGCACATCGCCAGTTAGTAAATATTCAGCACCGAGTGTTACGCCTTGTTTGTTTGTACCTGCACCAGCTTCTTTTTCATTTTTGCGTTCTTTCTTGATTAGGTCATAAGCAGATCTGTCCACAACATATATGGATTGGTGTAAGCTGATAAACTCAGCGCGCAATATTTCTTCCCATATTTTAATAATGTATGGTTCTGCTTTTGCGCTGTTATCAAATTTTTCTATTAGGATGTTTTTTCTTTCAATAGATTGCCCCAATACAAAAAATGGACACAACAATAACACAATAAATATATTTTTCATTTCGTATTTTTTATTTTAAATAACTTTAAAAATTTAGTCATTTTTTAGCTATAAGTAATTGATTATTAATATTTTACACCAAAAATCCTTTCCTTGTTTTTAAATGCTTTTTTCATTCTCTTCTGGTCACCATTGACTTCGATATAAAAATTCTTTTTTTCTTTTTTGCCTCCAAATATTCCTTGATACATTTGTCCGATATTATTGCTCCATCGATACGTAACGCCATCTCTTTCGTATTCTTTTTTTACTGAAACGATTGACATCTCTTGGCCAAATTTATATTGGTCCAAATGAATATTATCCATGGCAACCCATTCGGCCCAATCATCGTCTTCTTGTATGATTTCTTTTACCTCAAAAACATTAAAAAACAATAATTTTACTATTTTTTTGGAGTTCTCCATCACTTCTTCAAATATAGCTGTGTTAACGGATTCTTCGCTGATTAAATTCAAGTCTTTATTAAAAATCGAGGACTGAGACGCATAAATAGCCATCGGAAATTGTTTTAAAATGGCCGAAGTTTCGATGTTAATCAACGAAATAGTCATATAAAGAAAACCGTCTGTTGGCTGCGATTTGTAATCTTGAGTATAGAAAAAATCGTTCTCGTGTAAAGTTATCTTGATTAGGTATTGAGGTGTATATTTACCTTCATATTTCCAATATTCAGGGTTGGTGATCGAACGATCCACAAAATGCGCGTTTTGACTAAAAGATAATCCTGAAAAACAAGCTCTTTGTACGCGTTGTACAAAATCGAGGTGTTTTGCTTTTTGCAACTCAGACCACTTGGGGTCATTTTTTTGATCTACAATCGGTTGGATAGCTACGATTGGTGTAAATAAATTGCCCCAAGCGTCGCGCTCATCAGAAATTTGAGCGTTGACTTTTGGAAACATAATGACTAAAAACAATAATGCGATAAGAAATTTTTTCATTGTGTTTTTTTATAATTTACAAAATATTTTTGTTCCTTTCTTGATTTGTGCAGCAATCTCTACATCGCCTTCGCTGATTTCGAGAATAGAGAAATTTTCGCCTTGTATCTCTACTATTTTTCCTTTTCCGATGGGCATTTCGCGCTCAAGGTAATTGTCGTCTATCTTTTCGGAAGCGATATAAAACAAAGAAAGTGTTTGTTTTTTCTTGATGTTGGCACTCGTGCCAATGGCTACCAATAGTTGTGTATTTTGAGGATTGTTAAAGCGAATTACTTTTATTCGCTTGCTTGGCACTATCTTTTGTACCACTTTTGTCATTATTTTTTCGATGGCCTCAAAATCATAATCGTCCCATTTCAGGATTTCGGCTATGTCGCATTTTTCGCTCGTGATTACGCTTTCTTTTTCTACATCAATGGCTTTTATGCGAAATGTCTTTGCTTTTGCATCAAGTTCAGGCACGATGATGCACTGTGCACCCATTGCTTTACCTTGTTCTACGACTTTGCCGTCAATAAAATCTTCGGATTTTTGTAATTCTTTTTCTTGGTGCAATACATTTATCTTGTCGCGCTCCAGCAATTGTAACGCATTGTTGCCTACCACTTTATCTATCAAGGCACTTTGGATAGCGGTGGCCATTTTGGCAATTTTATCATCACCGTTGTGTGTAATAGATAAGATTTGAACCGCTAATTTTCCTTGCGCAAAAGCCGCTAACGTCAGTAAAAAACTAAAAACTAAACTAAGGATATATTTTTTCATGGATAATTTATTTTTTCAAATTTCTAAAATTAAAAATAGGAACGTTGAGATTGTACGCAACGTTCCTATAAAAAGATTTTTTTTGACTATTATTTATAATGCAAATGATAAACCAAAGAATAATCTTCTGAATTTGTGTGGAAACAAACGTTGTGTATCATCTACATATACGTGTGAGCCATATTGATCCAAGAAGCGATTGAAACGAATATCGAACTGAACTTTTTTAGTTATCGCAAAGGCAACACCAAATTGGTAACCAAACTGAATAGTTGGATATTTGGTCGTAAAACCTGCAATAGTAGTTAAGTCTGATTTGCTACCCAAGTTCACGTGCATAGATGGACCTGCTTTCAAGAACACTGACTTGCCAATTCGATAACCCAACATAAGCGGCACGTCAAGTTTCAAAAACTTATCTGTTCTCAACGTGTCAGCGCCTGTAATGCCAGGAGCTACTAATTTGTACTCTATTTTATGAGTATTTATCAATACTTCAGGTATGATATAAAATTTTTGTAATTTTATAGAACCCCAAATACCAACACTGTAATCTTGTCTCGAGCCCTTTAGTTTCAAATCAAAAGATTCTTTTCTTGCGCTTGAGCCTTTGGCTATATTTATTCCGACATCGCTGTTGTTACCAGTACTTGCACCGATTTTCCAGCCATATTTAAACTCTTGTGCATTTGCCAATAGGCAAGTGCTGATAAATGCTAAAAGTAATAATGTTCTTTTCATAAAGAATTAAAAGTTTTTAAAATTTTGTTAATGATTTATATATGGTCACAAATGTATAAATTATTTTTTTAAAAATATTTTCATTTTATATAAATCGGAATAAAAAAATGATAGATTTGTGTATTCTTATTTTATCACAATTCAAAACCAATTTTAAAAAAGCTATGAAACTAATCTATTTTTTAGCAACTTGTTTGCTATTTGCTTGCGTTTCGCCCAAGAAAACTGGAGAGTCACTTTATGCGGGTAGCTCCGAATCGGGAACAATTTTACTCAAATCCTCTGGTTATGGTATATTGAAAGGTTCGGCTATTCAGAATGCTGAAATCAATGCCTTCAATAATCTTATCTTTAGAGGAATCCCTGGCTCGCAATACAGTTTGCCGATGATCGAAAACGAGCAGCAAGCAAAGAGCGAACACAAAGATTATTTTAACAACCTTTACGAACAAAAAAGGTATAAATCCTTTTTACTTTCTACGGCTTCGGAGTCAGATCTGAACATAAATCTGAGTAGCCAGAAGACAATCACTATCGAAACCAAAATAAACGTAAACGCTTTGCGCCGCGATATGGAGCAAAATGGCGTAATTCGTAAATTTGGTTTATAGGCTAAGTTGAGTTCAATCTGACAAGTGACAAATCGTATTTCGGTTCGTCTTATTATTTTAAAAAATTAGTATTTTCAATCTTTTATTTTAACTATGAAAAAAATAAATTTTATATTATTGTTATTAACAATAGTGAGTTTTACGGAGCTGAAGGCTCAAAAAAATGATAAAAAAGAAGTTGTTGCGCCTGCTGCAGCACCTGTTGCTATCAAAACTGGAAACATACAGCCTTCAATTATGGTCGTGCCGTTTGCCAAAGAAGGACAAGATATGAGGGCAATCCTCGAAAACGATTTGAATCTACGCGTGGCGCTGACTAAAGTCAAAGAAGGATTTGATAAGCGTGGGTTTAGCACAAAAGATTTTAGAGCAGCTTTGAAGCAACTCAGCAACGACAAAGCCATGGAAACTGGCAATCAAACTTCATTAAAACAAGAGATAATTGAGCTTTCGGGTGCTGATATATATGTAGAAACCGAAGCAAAAAAAGTAGAAACAAGCGGTGGTAATTCCATAACAGTAATCGTGACAGCTTACGACGCATTTTCTGGTACTTCTTTGGCAAATAAAGTCGGCAATTCGCCTAAATTTTATACTGATAACTACGAAAAACTCACCGAAAAAGCGGTCGATGATTTAATAGAAGATTTCTTGAATACCATACAATCTAAGTTTACCGAAATGAGCTCGAAAGGCAGAATTGCTACCTTAAATGTTTCATTTGCAGAAGGTTCTACGATGGATATGGATTCAGAAGTTGGTGCTGACAAACAGTTACTTTCAGAAGCGATTGAAGGTTGGTTGCAAAAAAATGCTTTCAATGGTTATTTTCACGTGCAAGGCGTTACGTCCACAAAAATGATTGTCGATGAAGTTCGTTTGCCATTCAAAGATGATAAAGGCGAAGCCTATCGTGCTACAAAATTTGCGGTAAGCCTCAAAAACTATCTCAAATCACTTGGATTGGAGGCAACTCGTGATGTACAAGGCTCTAAAATTTTTATTAAAATTAATTAAAAAATTATTCATTTAGGATATGAAAAAAATATTATTTACGGTAAGTTTACTTTGTGCTTTTATATGTCTGAATGCACAAGAAAGTCAAATATTGGTTATCGAAAACCAAGAAAACGGTGCAAATATAAATTATGAACACGCCAAAAGATTGAGTGAGCGCCTGAAAAGTGCATTCACGGCATCTTCTATTTCGGATCAGACGATTGCAATCTTTGCAATTCGCCCATATATGGAAGTCACCGAATTTGGCAAAGTGGAAGGCATGAAAACCAAAGTTACGTGCAATGCAAGTCTTCGTTTGTCGCTCCAAAATCTTTTGACAGGTGCTAATTTTTCGGAGCAAACACTTAGTTTTCAAGGCATTGGCGATGATAAAAATGCGGCAATCAATCAAGCGATTAATAGCATAAAAGCCTCTAACCCAGCTCTGAAAAAGTTTGCAACCCAAACGCAAAGCGACATAGCAAACTATTACACAAAAGAATGTACGAATGTCGTGAATCAAGCGCAACAACAATTAGACCTGAAAAATTTTGCACAAGCGGCTATCATGTCAGGCGCTGTGCCTACAAGTGCGGCTTGTTACAAAGAAGCGCAAGCGCTGAAACAAAAATCATTGTTGGCTTTTCAAGAAAACAATTGTAAAAACTTATTGACGAAAGCCGACGCGCTCACTGCTGCCAACGATTTCAAGAGCGCACTAGTGAACTTGAGCCAAATTGACGCATCTTCGCCTTGTGCCACTGACGTGAAAAGCAGAATAACGGCGATAGAAGGCAAAGTAGATGAGAAAAACAAAGAAGAGTTCGATTGGTTTTTTAAGGCTTATGCAACTGGTGCTGACTTACAAAAAGCACAAAATAAAATCTATGAAGAGATTTTGTTAAACTTTTTTAGAGAATCGAAAGGTATAAAAGTGTATTAAAAAGTACTTTTAAATTCGTAAAAATAACAAAAAACGCCTTGTAAGTCATTGATTTACAAGGCGTTTTTTTATGCTTTAAAAGCAAAATGAATTACTGCAACAACGTTTTATCCGCCACATCGCCCGTTTTTGGTGCGCCTGCTTTTATCCATTGTTCTATAAATTTGAGTTGATTGGCGGTCAAATCATTTGCGCCGAGCGGCATTGAGTTACCGTATTTATAAGGCGATTTATCGTAAATACATTTTTGATATATAAAACTTTTGTCCAAATCATTCGCTACGATTTGCTTCAAATTTGCTTTCACGGCATCTGCATTTTTGACTGTTCCGTTCATGATGCGTTCATAAACGTCAGTGCCTTTCAAAACCAAATTGTGTTGTTTATAACTGTTGTCCGAGTTGCTACCATGACAGCCCGATGAATTACATTTGGTTTCAAAAATCTTTTGTTGGATTAAGCCAAAACTATCCGTTGTGACAGGTGTTGGCGTGACCGTTTCTTTTTTGCAAGCAAACACTAAAAGCGTTGCGAAACTGAGGAACAAGATTACTTTTTTCATAAAATTTATTTTTTTTAGATTTATATTTTAAATAATGAAACAAAGTTGCGTTCAAATTTTAGTTTTTGCAAAAAATCAGGACGAAAAGCGCATTTTACGTTATCAAAATTCAAGCACGATATGTTAAAAAGTGCGTAACTTTGTGCTATGAAATTTGATACAAATATAGACAATTGGATACACCGACGTTGGGCTTGGCACGCGGGATTTGTTGGGATATTTCTTGCAGTGAGTTTGTTTAATTATAAGCATAACATTAAGTTTACTTATAATCAAGAGTTGCAAGTAATTATGACCGAAATTGTGCTAAATATTAGCGCAGTTTATCTGTCGGCTTGGGTTTTTCTGCCTCAATTATTGTATCGGAAAAGGTTTTTAGCTTATGCGATAATTGTTGTGTTGGCTACAATTGTCTTTTGCTACATTGACTTTTATCTTAATTTTGACTTGATAAGAAATGTTATTTTAAAAGATCATTATGACGATTTTTCTGTGTCTGACTTTTCTGCTTTTTACGTTTTTTTAATACTTTTCGGAACGTCTTTAAAATTTGCAAAAGATACGATTTTAAAAGAATATGCTGTGCAAAAGACTGAAAAACAACGACTTATACAAGAAGCACATTTTTTGCGCTCACAATTGTCGGCACATTTTTTGCTCAATTCTATGAATAACTTATATGGGCTTTCGGTCATAAAAGACGAGCGTTTGCCGAGTTTGATGTTGCAGTTGTCAGAGCTTTTGCAGTATTCTTTGTATGATACACGAGAGGCGTATGTGCCGCTACGAGGCGAGTTGGATTATTTGAAAAACTATATTGATCTGATGAAAATTCGACTTAGTGCGAAAGTAAATTTGAATATAGAAATCACTGAGGTAACAGATAAAAACCTCAATATCGCGCCCATGATTTTAGCGACTTACGTCGAAAATGCCTTTAAATATATTTTTGAAAATACTAACAATCAGCGTTTTATACATATTAAAATAAATACAGAAGGCGAAAAATTATTTTTAACTGCTCAAAATACTTTTTGTCCGACTACTATTCAGAGCGTCGAAAATGCCAATAATCGAAAAGGTGTTGGCTTAGAAAATACAAAACGCCGCTTGGATTTACTTTATCCCAATCGATATGTATTAAATGTGGATGAAAAAAATGGCGTGTATAAAGTGTTTTTGGAAATATTGTGTAGCCAATTGGTAATTGGCTGACGTGCCGCCAATTGGTAATTGGCG
>JAYUJV010000273.1:0-8083 GCA_043764975.1 Saprospirales bacterium | reverse complement strand
TCCATGTAGCTTATATTTGCGCCAAGCGAGCGAAGCGCTTCTACGAGTTTTCCGATTGGTCGCTGTTTCATACGCTCCGAACCAGTCATAATTTGAGTGCCTTCACGAAAAGTAAAATAAGCCGTCAAGAAGCGAAAAGTTGTCCCTGCAGGGCCAACGTCGTAAGTATTGTCGTCTGTTTGAGCCAAAAGGCGCAACATCGTTTGTGTATCATTGGCGGTCGAAAGGTTTTTTATTTCAAAATCCTGATGGCACAACGCTCTAATAATGAGTAATCTGTTACTAATACTTTTCGAGGTTTCGAGGTCTATACTTCCTTTTATAACCTTACTTTTCGTTGATAACGTGTAGTTCATATTGTCTATTCTTTGGCGTAAAGATGCTACGAAAAATACATTTTTACAAGGATTGAAAGAAAAAATGATACTTAAAAACGTTATTAATAAAAGTTAGTTTAAATTTGTTTTAAAAACGTATTCTATTATTAGTGAATATTTTACATATTTGCATTATTATTTTAAAATCAAAAAATTAAATGCTTTCTATTTATGAAAAAAACATTTAACCTTATTGTACTCTTATTGTGTTTAGTTTGCGTAGCTGCGAATGCACAACGTCATGTACAAATCTCAAAATTTCGTTTTGGAATCCAAGTAAGTCCAACACTTAGTAATTTGCGCTCTACGGATTTGGGTGTCAAAACAAATGGTATCGGAAATCTTGGCGTCAAGGCTGGTGCTATTGCCGAGTATTATTTTAGAGAAAACTATGCAATTTGCTCAGGCATCGGATTTGGATTCAACCAAGGCGGCCAATTATTGCATGAGAAAGGCGGGAACTATTTTGTCAATTCTACCTTGACGAATCCTGCGCTCAATGCTGGCACAAAAACAAAATCATTGCCCGATGGCGTAAAACTTCGATACCACATCAATAACCTCGAAATTCCGATTAGCCTAAAGATGCGTACTGGTCAATTTGGCTACTTGCGTTATTTTGCAGAAGCGCCTATCATTACGTTAGGTTTTTTGACAAAAGCGAGAGGCGACATTAGCGGCGATAAAGTTACGGCAGATCGTGAAAACATCAAAAAAGATGTTGTGCCATTGGCCATGTCGTGGGGTTTTGGCGGCGGTGTGCAGTACGATGTGTCCGATAGTTTTGCTTTCACTGGCGGTATTTATTACCAGCGCGTATTCACGGACGTGACGCGCAACAGCGGTTATAAAGCTACTACACTCGAAAACGAAGGTGATCCAAACACGGCTTCGGACAATACCTACACAACTGTAAAAGAAGATTCGCGTGTAACAAACGGTATATTTGTGCTTCGTATCGGCGTATTGTTCTAAAATTTAGGGTTCTTTTAATTTTTTTGTGAAAATACATAGTGGAGCGAGTTTTTTGTATTAGCCCAAAAGTATTAAGTATTGGAGTATTAAGTTTTCAAGTTGCGATAACAAACTAATAGCTACACTCTTAGGTATTTTAAAAACTGCAATACTTAATACTTGCATACTTAATACCATAGAATAATTGAATAGAAAATAGGAACATTGAAGTTACTTCACAAAAAATTTAAAAGAGCCAGAATTATTTAGAATTGACAATAAAATCACATCCACAAAAAACTATGTGGCGCAAACCAACGTTTCTATAAAGGTATTACTCTTTATCATAAAAAATTTATGCTCGTGAAATATTCTCTTTTATTATTCATCTTTTGTTGCTCGTGTTGTACGCTTGTGCGTGCGCAAGAAGCACCATTGCGCAACGTGATTCAGTTTTCGGGTATCGTCGTGACTGACGAAAACAATTTGCCAGTGCCAGTACCTTACACCAACGTATATCTCAAAAATAGAAAACGTGGAACGGTGGCGGATGCAAAAGGTTTTTTTAGTTTTGTGGCCGAAAAAGGAGATCATATTTTGTTTTCGAGCATTGGCTACAAAACGATAGAGATTGTGATTCCTGACACCTTGCATACTACGCGTTATTCGGTGGTGCAAATCATGTCGCAGGATACTTTTTTGTTGCCTGAAACCGTGATTTATCCTTGGCCCAATCGTGATTTCTTTAAGGAAGAATTTTTGGCTATGGACATCTCGAACGAGCTACAAGACAATGCTGCACGCAACCTTGCCGAAAAACACATGAAGCAAATGCGTAAGCAATTGGCTTATGACGGCAAAGAAAATGCTCAGTATTATCTGCGCGAACAGGCTTCAAAATATTATAGTATCGGGCAAGTACAACCCATGAACATCATGAATCCTATGGCTTGGATGCAGTTCGTGAATGCTTGGAAAAAAGGAGATTTTAAACGTAAAAAAGACGACTAAATAATTTATAAGTATTTGATTAACAAATATTTAGATATAATAAAAAAAGGCTTTCCAATACTGGAAAGCCTTTTTTTATGTACTTATATTTCATTAACTAAAACACATTTTATTGACTAAGTGTTTGGCTTTAATTTTAATTATGCAGTTTGAGCAAAACCTGCTGCATTGCGTTCCCAAATCTTTCCTATGTCGTCGTAACGCTTATTTATTTTACCTTTCAATTCTTTGCGCGCAAAGAAAATTCGGCTCTTCACTGTACCTAAAGGCAACTCTAATACTTCAGCAATTTCTTGATATTTGTAGCCTTCGTAGTGCATCACGAACGGTACTTGTATCGCATCATCGAGCTCATCTACCATGGTGTTGAGTTCTTGCATCATGATGTTGCTATCCGCTTGATTATTGATGGCACTTGAACCAGAATTGATAAAAAACTGATTCTCAGTGGTATCTATAATCGTATTGGCTTTTACTTTTTTACGATAATTATTGATGAATATGTTTTTCATAATCGTGAACACCCAAGCCTTGAAATTGGTATCAGGACGGAATTTATCGCGATTGGTGAGCGCTCTGTAAGCTGTTTCTTGAAACAAGTCTTTGGCGTCTTCTATGTTTTTGGTTAAGTTGTAGGCAAAGGCATTCAATAATGAAGCCATTTGATCCAAGCGAAAATTAAATTCTAAGGTTGACATATCGGCTATTATTTTATATTTTGTTTAATGTTTTATTCTTTTGATAGTACAAATGTACGACCATTTTGCGAATATTCAAATATTTATTAAACAAAAAAGTATGTTTTTATAAATAAAATATTAATTAAAACAATTAAAATATTATAAATTATTGATTATCAATATTTTATAATAAATTTTCATAAATTATTTTATTGAAAATATTTTCAATAATAATTGAAAATTGTTTAGCATAAGTACTAAATACTGAATTTACGTTTTCATACAATCCTTAAACAAGATGAACACACAAATACTTTAATATAATCAAAACATTGATTATCAGTGTTTTAAGTAAATTTTAAATAAAAATAGCTTTGTATGAACAATATTGAAAAGCTAAAACGTTAAACAAAACAAGAAATATATTTTTTGTTGAAGGTTTGACAAAACTATTCCCGTATATTCTGTCGAAGCCACACTATTGCGACTTTTTGCTTTTGATATATAATTTTTCAAAAAACTGCGTTATCTTAGTGCCTTGGTTTCAACTCTGCTGAAAACAGGTTTTTAATTTATCAATATTATTAGATTACAATCAAAAACAGTACACAATGGTAAAGCACATTTTTTCTTTATTGGTATGCGCCCTTTTTGCGACGCTTGCAAGCGCACAAACCCTCACTGGCGTATGGAAAACAATTGACGACGAAACGGGAAAAGAAAAATCCCACTTAGAAATCTTTGAAAAAGAGGGTAAATTTTCTGGCAAAATCGTAAAATTGCTTAGTTCGCCTTCCGACAAGGTATGCGACAAATGCGTGGGCGACAAAAAAGGTAAACCGCTTATGGGCATGGTTCTCGTAGAAGGTCTTTATGCTAAAGATGGTATGTGGACTGGCGGCAACATCATGGATCCAAACAAAGGCTCAACTTATGGTTGCAGTGTTTGGTTTGAAACTGGCAACTCGGATATCTTGAATGTGCGCGGAAAACACTGGACTGGTTTGTATCGCACTCAAAAGTGGTACAGAGTAAAGTAAATTCAAAAGAGTTTAGGGCATATTGCGCTAAACTCTTTTTTTTGTGGATTCCCCAAAACTTTAACATTTGAGGTACAATAAATAAGGTTACAAAGTGGTTTTATATTAAAATTTCAACTTATTATTTCATATATCAAAAAAAATCTCGCGCATGCAAGAAAACTCTACACCAGATCATTTTATTGCTTATCTCTACAACGAAACGACAGGTTCAGAATCAAAACTGATTCAAGAAACTTTAGTTCAAAACTCAAGTTGCCGCAAGGACTTTGAAGTTTTACAATCGGTACAACGACAATTGCCAAAAGCAAAATTCAATGCGGCACCTATTACGCTACAACGAATCTTAAAATACAGCAAAACTTCGGCCGTTACGATTTAAGCATCAATCCAAAATCCCTACACACTACATTGTGTAGGGATTTTTTATTTTAAAGCCATTTTAAGATTATTTTAAAAACTATCTTATCTTAGCCTTTTAAAATAATATAAGCGCTATGTCTTTTCTATTTCGTCGATTGGTGGGTTTTATCATTACTTTGTTGTGCGTCATCTTGATTGCATTTACACTGTTTCAGCACCTCACGGGAGATCCAGTCGAGCGCTTGACGAATGCCAACGCACGCTTTAGCAACTGGAGCGAAAAATGTGCCGCCGATCGTGATTACCAAAATCAAGCAAATCTTATACATAGCAATCTGCCAGTTTTTTATGTCGGCTTACAAACCAGCGCTTATCCCGACACCTTATATAACATCGTCCGAAAAGATGAACGCGCCATGTTGCAGCAACTCATCGCTACCTACGGCAATTGGCCATTGATACAGCCTTATTTTCATACCTTAAAACGCTTGCAATATCTTAGTTATCAATTGCCAGAAGATAGTTTGGCGACAGCCGTAAATATATTCAGATCCAATATTAGTCAATTGTTGATACAACAAGACGAAACGGCTATACGATTCACGTTATCTCAAATAAAAGTACAAACCGATACGACACTGGTTTGGAAACCAATCCTTGGTGCTACGCCTCAAAACTTAGCAAACCAACTCAACGAAATAACTCAAAAACCAACACAAAACAAGCATTATTGGCCACAATTTACTTGGTATGGCACGCAAAATCAATTCCACACATATATTAGTGGTTTATTGAAAGGCAATTTTGGCATTTCATACATGACAGATCATGCAAGCGTAGGAGATAAAATATTGAAAGCGTTGCCTTGGACACTGACGCTTAGTATATTGTCTTTGATGTTCATATTTGCCATTTCAATTCCGCTAGGCGTTTGGGCAGCTCGCCAAAAAGGCAGCGGTTGGGACCGATTCATAATGACCGTCACGCTTGGTATTGGCGCAGTGCCGTTGTTTTGGTTAGGCACAATGGCCATATTATTATTGAGTAGTTCGCCTTATGGTTTAGGCATTTTTGCAGGCACCAATATCAGCGATACTTATGGCGCAAACGACGTTTGGTGGCAAAAAATACTACAAGGCGCAGCGCATCTTATTTTGCCGATAATCTGTATCGTCGTGCATGGCTTATCCATGATACTTAGGCAAGTACGAAGTGGTACGCTCACCGTCCTTCGAGAAGACTACATTCGGACAGCTCAAGCCAAAGGACTTTCGTCCAAAATTGTGCTTTGGCGCCATGCTTTTCGGAATAGCCTTCTTCCGATTATCAGTACTTTTGCATCTGCTTTTCCTGGCTTATTTGCAGGCAATCTCATAACCGAATATGTATTCAATATACCTGGCATGGGTCGCTTATTGGCAGAATCGGTCGGCAACCAAGATACGCCTGTTGTACTCGGTATCTTGATTGTAGGTTCGTGTTGGGCGTTGCTTGGCACTACATTAGCCGATTTTATGTACAGGTGGGCAGATCCGAGGGTGTGATACCTCCCTAACCCTCCAAAGGAGGGAACTGCTAACAGAGAAATGGGTTTTTCGGAATTATTATTTAAATCTTACAGATTAAAAATTACGTTACCGACACTTTAAAAGTGTCGGTAACGTCTGCGACATTTTAAAACTAAACCAGAAAACAACTAAATCAGCATTTTAAAAAATATTTTTGAATCAATATGGACGACTTACTAAAAGGCCTAATACATGAAGTGCGAAGCTGGCGTGGCGAAACCACCACAAAAGCAACGAGTAACTCTGGCGAAATCATTCCGCCAGATTATAGCGTTGTAGATGGTAAACGCGTGTTCACGATTGGCGAATATGAGGCAATCGTGAACATAAATGCACAACGACGTACGCAAATAACTTGGCAAAAAGATGGGAAAGCCTTGAAAACAGCGCCAAGTGCTGTAAAAAAACCTGACCTAGTTGGCACTTATGACGATATGCGAGTCATCGCTCAATTGATTCAGAAAACGCTGACCATTGCCAAAGACCAACTCGATAGTAGTTTTATAGAAGCTACAATATATACGTATCACGATTTTTGTTTGTTTTGGCATGAGCATCCGATTCTACGTATATTGGCTCGAAAACTAATTTGGTCTTTTGAAAAAGACGGCGAAACCACTACCGCTTTTTGGCTTGGCGCTTGGCGCAAAGCAAACAACGAAAAAGTTGTATTCGACGATACCTACAATGTACAACTTTGGCATCCAGTCCATTTCGATACAGACTTGGTCTTGGATTGGCGTAAGTTCATGCTCGATTACGAAATATTACAGCCTTTCAAACAAGCCTATCGTGAAGTATATTTACTAACCGATGCTGAAATGAACACCAATACGTATAGCAATCGTATGGCGGCGCATATCTTGCGCTCCAAGCAGTTGTACTCGTTGGCACGTATTCGCGGCTGGAAATTCAATCCTTATGGTTTTGAAGGTTATGTTGAAAAAAAATTGCTGAAACAAAAAATAAAAATCCAATATTGGGTAGATCACATAGAAGAAAGTTTTCAGACCGAGCAGCCTTATGTCGCGACGGATCAAGTGCGTTTTTGCAAACTAAAAGGCGATATTCCGATGACGCTCGCTGACGTATCGCCAGTCTTGTTTTCGGAAGCTATGCGCGATATAGATCTTTTTGTAGGCGTATCGAGTATCGGTAACGATCCATATTGGCAAGACAACAACGGCAATCCGCGCCAATTCGACAATTACTGGAACTCGTACTCGTTTGGCGAGCTGACCGAAGGTGCTAAAACACGCCGTATTGCACTCGAAAGACTTGTGCCTCGCTTGAAAATCGCGCCACAATGCAGCCTTACAGATCGCTTCTTGGTTGTACGTGGCAGCGTACGAACCTACAAAATCCACCTCGGTAGCGGCAATATCCTCATGGAACCCAACGACCAATATTTATGTATTGTGCCTGATAAAAAAACTGGCGACGACAAAGACGAAAATATCGTTTTCTTACCTTTTGAGGGCGATAAAACGCTTTCGATTATATTGAGCAAAGCATTTCTGTTGGCTGACGATACTACGATTACGGACAAAACAATTCTGAGTCAGATTGGGAGAAAGAGTCCTCCCTAAATCCCTCCAAAAGAGGGACTTTCCAAAGTGACGGCAAACTTTTGAGAGCATTGCTATATTTCATTGGAAAATTCTACTTATTAAAAAAAGTTGCTCACAGATAGCACAGATTAACACAGATCAGAGTAATCCCCAAAAGTAAAAATAAAATAACACAGATAGCGTATCCTTATATACGTCTGTGTGAATCTGTGTTTTCTGTGAGAAAAAATTTAATTATCACGTGCAGCAAATAAGTAGTAGTGCATAAAGCGAGTATTTCAAGTCTTTAAAACCCTATTTATTTACGCATTAGTACTTACTGAAATTTACATATTACATTTTCAACACTCGTTTTTGAAGTCCAAAACAAGCGTTTCAAAAAATTTATGATTTCGATAACATCAAAATCAATGAAAAGAGTGTTTCTTTGTGTATAATTTTACGTCTTAATTTTATACATTATTATACATTCATTTTAAAACAAAAAATCATGTTTAAGAAAATAGTTTTATTGAGTTT
>JAYUJV010000272.1:0-8084 GCA_043764975.1 Saprospirales bacterium | reverse complement strand
AAAATATTATATAGCCGCTTGCGGCAAAAGAATTTGTTCATGGGATTATAATTTGTTGGAAAGTCACTTCAAACGAGAAGTGACTTTTTTTTATGCCCTATACGCTCGCATTGGGCGATAGCCGAATTTTCTAAAGCATTGGGCTTTCGCCCAATGCGAACAACATTTCGGCGCTCCGCGCCTTTGGTTAGCTTGATTGTCGAGATTTTATTTTGAAATTTGCCACTACGAGAACTTTCGCCCAATGCACACAACATTTCGGCGCTCCGCGCCTTTGGTTAGATTAATTATTGAGATATGAATCTGAAATTTGCCACTACGTTTTAAGTCTCCCTTCAGAAGGGATTTAACTTTGTTGTGGGCTTTGCCGTTTAGGGAGGCCTCTTTGCCGTTACGATGGCAGTTCCCTCCTTTGGAGGGTTAGGGAGGACCTACTGCCTTATCGCCTCCACAGGGTACATTTTGCTTGCTTGTAACGCTGGCACCATGCCAGCCACAATACCAACCACGACCGAAACCAACACGCCAATTACCATGTTACTAACAGACAACGTGATTTGAAAATTCAGCACTACCGTCAATATATACGCCACAATACCTACAAAAAACAGCCCTAAAATGCCGCCAATGATGCAAAGAATGATGGATTCTATCAAAAATTCGAGTAAAATCATGTAACGCTTTGCGCCAATCGCCATTTTTATACCAATGATACTAGTGCGCTCTTTGACCGAAACAAACATGATATTCGCCACACTCACCATGCCGACAAGCAAGGCAAAAATACCAATAACGAAGCCAGCGAGATTCAATACGGCGAAAAATTTATCCAAAATGGCGCTAAGTGCGGATATTTCGTTGAGCGCAAAATTATTGCCATCGCGCGGTGATAAGTGGCGCGAAGTGCGCATGATACCAGTCAATTCATCTTTGAGTTCATCGAGCGAATAGCCTGGTTTGGCTTTGACATTGAGCAAGGTCATAAAACCACCTTTTGGGTGTATGTTCACAAATTTTTTGGCCAACGGAATCGATACAATAATGGTTTCGTCGTGATCGGCGATGCGCAAAAGGTCTTTGCCAGACTTTTCAAACACGCCAATGACTTGCATTTTTCGACCGCCTACGTCTATTGATTTTCCAACGGCATCTACTGAGCCAAATAGTTCTTCGACTACTTTTGCGCCCAATATACACTGGTTTGAGCCGTATTGATATTCTGCTTGTGAGTAGTATCGTCCAGCTTGCAATTTTAGTTTGAACATATCCACATACTCGTAAGAGGCGCCAAATAGTACAACGTTTTTGACGCTATTGGCGCGATATTTCAAGGTTTTTACACCACCAAACACAGCAAATGATGCCATACTCGTTGTCTTCGATTGTTCTTGTATGCGTTTCAAATCGTCCAAACTCGGACTTGGACGCTTCTTATATCGGTCAAAATCTTCGCGATTTCCGCCGCCGCCCCAAGGCATTTTGGACACATAAATGACATCGCTACCCAGTTTTTTAAAACTGCCACGAATATTATCTTCGAGCGAATCCACAGATGCTTTTACGCCGATGATACAAAAAATACCAATCGTAATACCCAAAAACGACAAAAAACTACGCAATTTGTTACCCAACAACTGCTGTATGGCTTGGTCGATAGCCTCACGTATGATTTTCCAAAGTATGAGCATTGTTTTTAATTTTAATGCGGAGATGTTTATTGTAGCACCGAATTTATTCGGTACAAAGTAATTTTTATACTTTTTAAAGCAAAATGAAAACGAAGTAATTGACTGTGTTGAAGCACAGCTTTCGTCGCTATAGTTCCATAATTTTTTTATAGTACTTTTATTTTATTGACAAATTTAATTTTAATATAAAAACTAATCAAATTTAGTCTATCAAATGCCGTTTTTATTATACAAATGAGTTGAAATGCGCTGTGTAATAATTTTATTTTTAATTTGGCCTCGCTTCAGATTGAAACTTTAGTTTCAATAAATTTGTGAAATTAAATTTTTTCTCTACGATTCGTGTAATTTGTAAAATTGTTTTTGAAATTAGTGTCTAAAAATAATTGACATTTATGTCAGTTTTAAAATAAAGAAATTATTGAACTGTTTTCCAAAATTTGTTTTTATTTACAAACTTATTTTATTCAAAATCGGTATTTTTTTAATAATTGAAATAGACAAAATAGACATTAACGTAACTGAAAGCGCCAGTAACGGAATACCAAACATCGGATGAATCCAATGATTAAAAAAGACATCGTAGTATATTTTTATATCAAAGATATAGGCATTTTTGAAGCAATCTAAAAACAAAACGTGGATAAGGTAAACGCCAAAACTGATTTCTGAAAAATATAAAACGGCATTGTGCAAATTCGGAAAACGCACCACAAAACGATTCCAATCATAATATTTGCCCCAAGTAAAAATTGCGATAGAAGTTGCAGTCACGTTTACGCTCAGATACAGATAAAATTGATCCGAAAAATAACCAAACCAAGCGCTTGATTGCCAAGTTCCAGCTATCGTAACTATTTGCCCGATGAGTCCTGCGATGAAAATCCATTTACGCGTGCGCGAATCAAACGTGTAAGTATTGATGTAGTCGCCGAGTATAAAATAACCGACGTAGGCCAACCAACCGATGTAGCGCACCAAGAAGAAATTGGGAAAATACGAGCCAAAGATGTTCGTAATCATCCAAAAAGTCAAAAAATACTCGATTTCGAAGCGTGTACAGTGTTTTATCAAAACCCTTAAAATAGGCGTCAGAAAATATAAACCCAGAATCATGGGTACAAACCAAAGATGATAATAGGTTTCTTTGAATAAAAATAAATCCCAAACCTCAGCCCAATTCGGTTGTTTCCAATCCCTTATGTTACCTCTGTAAACGTAGCATAAATAAACGAAACACCAAAAAAAATAAGGTATCATAACCCTTGTTGTGCGTTGCGTCAAAAATGCTTTTATGCTCTCCGTTCTGCGCGGTCGAAGCAACAACATACCACTCAACATCACAAATATCGGTACGCACCATCGGGTGCCACCATCGAATACATTTGCTGTCCACCAATAATTAAATATAAAATTTTCTTTTGCAAATGAGTACAATACATCGCCGCTGCTGTGCAAAACGATAACCGCCAAAGTCGCCAATACACGTATATAATCGGCAAAATAAGATCTTGTAGAATTTTGTGTCATATAAAATAAATCAATTTATCAAAGTTGAAATTGGTTTTTATTATGTAAGATGCTTGCTATCAGTTAGTTATAAATTATGTTATCTAGAAAGGCACTCTCCATTTTCAAGTCCTCCCTTTGGGAGGATTTAGGTGGGCCGCACCCTCCATTTTCAAGTCCTCCCTTTTTTACTCCTTCCCTTTTGGGGAAGGTTGGGATGGGGCTTCTACTTCATCGCATCCAACACCATATAAGCTGCTTTCAAGGCTTTATAACCATCTTTACCGTTCACGATTGGTCGAGTATTTTCCAAAATAGCTGTCCGAAAACTCGCCAATTCAAGTTGTATAGCGTTTACAGGAACGATGTCTGGTGCTTGAAAATGAATCATTTTTGTGCCTTGCTGTGTTTCTAATTCAAGTAAAGTATCAATATCTGGTACTTCGGCACTACCTTTTTCGTACAATCTGATGATTTGAGCATTTTTTTCAAAAAAATCAAGACTAATATAAGCGTCGGGTTGGAACAAGCGAATTTTTCGCATCTGCTTGAATGAGATTCGGCTTGCCGTAAGATTCGCCACGCAACCATTCTCGAATTCGATGCGGGCATTTGCGATGTCAGGCGTAGCGCTCACGATGCAAACGCCGCTTGCGTGTACTTGTTTGATGTCGGATTTAACGGCGTGCAACACAATATCGAGGTCGTGAATCATGAGGTCTAAAACTACTGATACATCTGTTCCTCTTGGGTTAAATTCTGCCAAACGATGCGCCTCAATGAACATCGGTTGCAACGGCGTATCGCCCAATGCCAAAAATGCAGGATTGAATCGCTCTACATGACCAACTTGTATTTTTACGCCTTGCTTTTCGGCCAACGCCAATAAAATTTCCGCTTCCGCAACGGTATTCGTTATCGGTTTTTCGATGAAAACATGCTTGCCAGCTTCAATGACTTGTCGCGCCAATTCAAAATGCGTAACAGTTGGCGTCACAATATCTATCATATCGCAAGCCTCTATCAAGTCATTAATATCATTAAATGCTTTTACATCAAATTTTGTAATTGTGGCATTTACATTTTGCTCGTTTGGATCATAAAAACCTATAAAATCAAATAAATCGGCTTGCGCCAAAATACATTGGATATGGATTTTGCCCAAATGACCTGCGCCCAATACGCCTATTTTTAATTTTTTCATTTTCTTATTTTCAAAAGTCTATTTGTTTTTTAAAAGGCATTTATAATTAATTAAGCGCTGTGTGTTCAATCGCTTATTTGCAATTTTAGCATCATCCAATTACCAATTGGATGCACGTTTATCGCCCAATTACCAATTGGCCGCACGTTTCTAATCCATCAACATCACATCGCCTTTATAAGTCAATTTTTCATTGTCAATAAATTCTATGACGACATAATAAGTATAAATAGCGGGTTGCATCGGTTTGCCTCTAAATATGCCGTCCCAACCAAAACTATTGTCATTGAGTGGTGTATTGGTGGTTTCAAAGAGCATTTCGCCCCAACGGTCAAAAATCCTGAACAGCACAACTCTACGAGCTGCTGGGCCACCGAAAACGATAAAACGATCATTCACACCATCTTGATTGGTGGGGGTAAATGCAGTCGGGATAAAGATTGGACGTTTTTTATAGACATCAATCACGACGCGATCTACGGCCATACAATTCGTTTCGTCCACTATTTTTAACGTATAAATCGTTGTATTATAAGGCTTTACGACTGGATTCGGACAATCTTTACACGAGATTGTAGAATCGACTGGCGCCCAAAGATATTTTACATTTCTGCCGAAAGGCGTCACCGTTGAGTTGAGTTGCGTGCTATAACCCAACTCAACAGTTTGGTTTCCTCCTGCGCTCACGAGCAACGGATCTGCTTCTTTTATGGTCAAATCAACTTTATTGACACAGTTTGAAGTATCTTTTATACTAATCGAATATTGACCTGCGCCGAGCTTGCGAAAGGCTGTATCTTTTTGAAAAAACAAGCCATCGAGGCTATATTGATAAGGCGGAACGCCGCCATTACCCAAGATAGTTACGACACCTTTTTTATCGCCGAAGCAAATATTGTCTTTAGTCGTAATGACATCAACGGATAGTTTAGGTGGTTGTACGATGCCAGTTGTGGCAGTTGTTGTACAGTTTTGGCTATCGGTTACCGTCACAATATATATGCCTGGCGCAAGGTTTCTGGCATTGGCATCTGTGATGTTATTGCCCCAATTGTAAGTATATGGACCTACGCCGCCACTTGCTACGGCATTCGATTTTCCATCTTTTAAGCCAAAACAAGTGACGTTTGTGGTGTCTAATTTTACGGTTACTGGCGTTGGTTGTCCGACCACAAAATTGAATAAACCTTTGCAAAGATTATTGTCCGAAACGGTTACTTTATAATTACCTGCACCGATGCTACTCAATATTTTATCTGATTGAAAACCCGAACCAAAATCATATTTGAAAGGCAAAGCACCATTGCCAATTTCGACCACTATTTTACCATCTTTACCACCAAAACAACTTGGTTGCGTCAATGCTTTTATGGTCGGATCGAGTATCAATTCGAGTTCATTTACCTTGATAGTCAGGGCTTTAATACAGTTATTTGCATCTTTAATGACAACTTTATAAAAGCCATTTTTTAGGTTTCCAAAATTATTATTATTCGTAAAACCTGCGCCCCAATCGAACTGATAGGGTGGTGTAGCCCCAGTGACATTGATCGTAATTGCGCCATCCACGCCACCGTTACAGGTAGGTCTTTTTATGATTGTATCAATCTTGAAATCTGCTGGAGAAAGTACCGAAAAGGCAACTATTTTTTCACATTTGGCGGTGTTTGTTATCGTTACAAAATAAGAACCTTGTCCGAGACTAACTATTTTTGGGTCTGTACTGCCTGCTTCGCTCCATTTGTAGGTAATCGGCAAAATACTTGACGCTTTCGGATCGGCTGCGCCTTCGAGTATAGAAGGACATTTCAAGTCCGTAGTTTGCGGATTTGTATTGATGATATTAACTGTATTGCAACATTTATCAACCAAAAAAGTATCAACGGTTGTGATTTGGCAACCTTTGTCGGTTTCGATAGTGAGCGCGATGTATTTTTTGCCAGGCGTTGTAAATGTGATAGTATGTGGGCCTTTTGTATTGGCGGTAGCAGGTTGCGAGTTTTCGCCGAATGCCCAAGTCCACTTCACGATAGCGCCGTTCGTAACAGAAAATTGAGACTCATCTTTAAAAGTTACTTTTTGACCATAACATACTTTTTTACTAGCATTGTCTGAACTAAACTTAGCAACTGGACCTAAAAATGTACCAGATCCGCCGAATTGTAGGTTAAATCCTACTTTTGCACTCGTAAAATTATTGACCACCAACGCATACGATTTTCCACTAATCATGTC
This sequence comes from Saprospirales bacterium, assembly GCA_043764975.1. Lineage (GTDB taxonomy): Bacteria > Bacteroidota > Bacteroidia > Chitinophagales > Saprospiraceae > JAYUJV01. The sequence continues at coordinate 1,448 of JAYUJV010000272.1, read as the reverse complement.
GAGTGGTTTCAAAAAATTGTCTTTGCCAGGTGTGGTACAACCCGCATCTTCCGAAAGATCTGTCTGGCCAGCTTTCAGACCAGTTGGTCCCATACATTGACTTGGCGTTTTGGTATCGCCCGAAGCCATGCAGCGAATCAAGGTTTTTGAACTACAATCTTTTGGGCCATTTGGCAATTCATAGATGACAAAATCTAAATCGTCATCTATTTTTAATGGAAAAAGTGTGAACTCAAGCGTACCGGTTTTGTCACAAGTCCACTTGAACCAAGTCGAGTTACTTTCTACATCGCCTGCCGTACCGTTTTTGAAACAAGTGGCATCATTCGCCTCTTTCGTATCGTTTCCAGCGCCATTTACAGACTGAACCACAAACGCATTTTGATCACACAAAATAGCAGCCGATGAACTACAATCGCCGCCTGGTACTTTCGGTGGATTGAAGTTATTGGTACAAATCCTGAATGTACCGAGTTTGCCGTTTCGACCTTGCACACGTAGGTAACAAGTAGCGCCAATCACAAGTCCGCCTTTATATAAAGAGATGATATTTTGACCAGTTGCATCTGATGCGCAAGCGATTTGCTGCAATGTGCCGCCACAATCGCCATAATACAAGGCCGCTTCGGGAAAAGTAAGCGTACCACCTTGACTAGTCACACTGCCCGATTTGCCGTCAATGATGATGTTGATGTCCGAAGCCAACGGTGTGAATTTGAACCAAACGTCATTGTTGTTGTTCGCAAAACAAGTCGCAGCGCCATAGCCAGATGGCGTGGATTTTTCGTTTGTAAATGCCGCTTGTGGAGAGCAAAATTGCTTAATATCCGTCAATTCGATGGCCGTTTCGCAATTGTCGTTGGCAGGTGCTTGTGCTTTTGCAAATATCGAATACGAAACCAAGATGAGTAAAATGACTATTTTTTTCATTATAATAAAGTTCTATTTTTAGAAAATTAGTTTTGGGATTAAAATGATTTGGTTCTTTTTTAATTTTTGTGAAGTAAATTTAAAATGTCTGTTTTTATATCAATTATTCTTTAGTTAGTATCAAGTACGTAAGTATTAAGTATTGCAGTTTTTACAATACCTAAACAGCTCATTATTAGTTTATTATCTCGACTTGAATACTTGGTACTCCAATACTTAATACTTTGAATGATACAAAAAACTTACTAGACTATGTATATCCATAAAGAATTTAAAAGTACCAATGATTTTGAGATTTCATACATAACAAAAACGCTCAAAAGCAAAGATACAAATATTCAATATTTTATCCATTATTTTGAAATATAACGCTCATAAAGATACATTTATTCTGTCTTTAATGTTTTGCAAAAGGCTTTTCAAATATGATTTTGACATAATTTAAGCATTATTCCAATTTTCGGTTTTTCTTTTTATATTTGTAAAAAATAACCAATTATGAAAAAGATATTTTTGAT
>JAYUJV010000271.1:0-8093 GCA_043764975.1 Saprospirales bacterium | reverse complement strand
TACGTCGTTCAGCTTCAGATTTTGTAATACCATTATAATAATCATGCACAAAAGGGTGATCAAAATCTTTGTGTGGAACAATTTCTGGTCTTTGGTTTTCTGAATTTGTAATTACAGTTGTCGGAATACTGCTTTCACTAAAATCATAATCTGGCAAATCGTTACTTAACCAACCAAAATATTGAGTTTCGTGATTTTCATTGTCAAAATTTGCTTTATAATCTTGAAAACTCTTTTCACTTAGCGAAACCCAAAGCCCATATTCTAGTTCTTGACAATCATCGACAACTTTTTGCTTTAAAATGCAACGAATAAATCTATCAGTTTGGTCGCTATATTTGATTGTACAGAAATCTGAGTCAAGTTCGGCAATATTCGGTTGTTCTTCTTCGGATAAAAAGTTATAATTTGTTGGCGATTTGTAAGTTAAAGCAGGCCATTCTTCTTGCTCTATTCCGCAACAGCTACACGTGTATTTTATAGGTTTACTCATTGTATTTTTGAGTTTATTTTGTCACAAAAGTCGAGGAATGTTTTAAATGACTCAATATGTCTTGTATTTTTGTTGCGTTTGATTAAATCTTCCAAATAATATTTTTCTACAACTCCTTGGGGATTTTTTTTCGTATATTTGATGTTTCGCTCAGATAATAGAAGATTCAAATATTTAAAATGAAAATCAGAAGTTGAGCCTTCAAAATCGGAGATTTTTTTCATCAACTCTGGGTCTTTTGATTTTACATTGTAAAATTTGACACATTCATTTAAAAAATCATCTGAAGGATTTTGCTTAAAAATTTTAGGATTACCTAAAAACCAAGTTTCAAAACATTTATTTTGAACAATAATTTCAAATTGGACATTATTGTTCAAAAAGATGTTTTCTTTTGTCATAAAATCCAAAATATCTTGTTTGCATTGTTGAGTACTTTGCTCATCAGCATCGAGGCAGATTACAAAATAATCAAAATTTGCAGCATCATTTATGTCTTCAACACTATTTCGTAAGTGATTATCAAGCAAACAAGGGAAACCATTCCCTGTAAAAATACAGTAATTATTGGCATTGACTTGATGATGCCATTGAACTTTTGTTAATTGAGGAACAAGATAAGAGAGCCATTTTGGATATACTTTCATTTCTGTTCGTTTGCCTTCTACTAAGAAATAGATATTCATATTTGTTCCTGCCCTGTTTGATATTCTTCTAATTGAAGCAGTTGCATAAATGCACTATGCTTCGATTTTCCGATATTGAATTTAGAAATATTGTGCGTTTTTACGATACCTGCATTACGAGTTACTAACTTCCAATGTTCAAAATTAATGGCATCTATTATATATGGGTGATGGCTTGTTAAAATAAACTGTAATTGTCTCCTTGATGACAAAATATCAGTTGTAATCTCATTTATGCAGTTGATACCCAAGCTATTTTCAAACTCATCTATCAAAAATACTGTTCCTTCTGCACATAAGTATAAATCACTCAATTGCAATAGTGTACGAAACATACCTGATGAAATTCTCGTTTGATCTATCCAATGTTTTACATTTTTTTCTTTTATTTGAATGAGCGTAAAATCTCTTAAATAATCTGGAATATTTTCATCATTGGGTAAAGACTCAAGTGGTGAAATTTTCAAGTCTTCCACTTCTGGAAAAATATCAATAAATTTTTGTTTTATTAAATCAAATGTTTCAGTATCGATTTTTGATAAAAGAAACAATTTTATAGGCGTATCAAATTTACTTTTTTGAATTTTTTGAAGTGTGTTACATTTTTCTAAAAGTTTATTTGCATTTAAAAAACTAAAAGTTTTAGATGTTCCAGCAGAATTTGAATGATCATATAAATTTAAATGTCTAAACTCTTCGTATGCAGGTTTTATTAAGTCTTCTTCTTTTAATAGGCTTAATACACTTTCAAGTTGAGACAACTTTATAGTCGGTTTGTCATTAAATAATATTCTTTCATTTGTTCTTTCAACGATTAGATTACCATCTAAATAAAGTTTTTCAAAAATTATTTTTGGTCTATAATTTATATCTGTATTGTTTTCAATAAAAATTGAAACACCTTGGCTTTCAAACTCACCTTGCCAAATATATTTTTGTTTAGAAAGGGTTTCAAACTCAATTGACCAAGCAACTCCGTTTATGGAAGAACCATTTGTAATTTGCTTTAAGCCCATTAAAGCACGTAAAATTTGAGTTTTTCCCACTCCTGATGCTCCTACTAAAAGCGTTAGTTTTCCAAATTCAAGTTCTTCCAAAAACCATTCTATTGATTTATTTTCATATCGAAATTTTGAAATTTTCATATTGTATTTAATTTTTGTAAAATTAGTATTTTACTAATCATGTAATTTGAAGGTAAGTTACAAACCTAAACCAACGATTTTAGTCTAAAAAAATCAAAAATATATTGTTTTTATGAAAATATCTAATAAATTATAAAAATATTTTTAATTTATTTACTGTTAATAATTTTTTAAAAAGTAATATTTTTAATCCACAAATACTTTACAAATCATAACGTCTTTAAAACCATCCTTAACCCTCACAAAATAAACGCCAAAACTTTGCTGACGATAATCAATTTGGTACTTTTGTAAATCTGAGCCAATTTTTGTTTATAGATGACTTGTCCACTGATATTAAAGATTTATAAGTCATTGTGGTCAATTAATATTTGCATATTAAGCTCCCTAATTTACTTCCTTTTATCTATCAAAACAATCATTAATCATCAAACCTGCTTGGGTGTTTAGAAATTTAGTAACGGATTTGCCTTCATGTTTTTCTAATGCGGCGTGTTGGCCTTGATAATTTTTCATAAAATCTATCAGCACGTCTTTGTTGTATAAACCCAATAATTTGCCTAAATCTTTTTTTGGATTTATCTCTCCAATTTTACTGATTACGTTTTCGAGGCGATTTTTTGTGATGAGTTTATACATTTCTTCGCACAAAAAACTGGCTTCTTCGCTCAGGTCTTCGCCTTCGTGCAATAGCTTTCTCAAAATATCTTTATCGATATAGTTGTTGTTTTCGGACCACTTTTCATTTTTATTTTTTATCAAAACCCGAGAGCCATTTCTGAAATACAAAGGTTGTATTGGCCGAATCACGACGCCTTCGCAAATGTTTCCTTCGAGTTCGGGTAATCCAAAATCAGTAGGTAATGTTGTTTTGAACTCGTTTGAAAAATTTAAACAGTTTGTCAAACTACCGATACACAATGTTTTTGCATATACAAAACCTAGTTTTTCAAAAAGGTTATTAGCCGAATGTATGTCTAAATATTCTTCATTGTCGATCAAAATATCGAACGCAAAAAAGTCATTTGAAGGCGAATAATAAATGCCGCGCTGCACCAATTTTGATGGCTCAACTTTCGGCACATCGGGATGCGGATAACCGCCGCCAAATAGTTCTCCAAAAATAGTTATCGTTTTTGCATGATATTCTTCCTGTATTGCTTGAAAAAGCAGTAAAATCTTATCTGTATATTTTTCTTGTACGTATTTTACGTTATAAAATTCTTCATCGTCGGCAATCAAATCCGTTCGCTTTGCGACCATAATTGATTTTCCGTCTGAGATGAAACTCAAATTTGCGCCATGCACTTTTCTTGTACCACATAATCTAAATCGCCAAAACCTTGGTCTATAATCGAATCTATAAAGTCTTTTTGATACGAGTTTTCGATTGAGTTATATTTTTTAAATTCCATATTTGTTGGGTTTTGTTGTTGGATTTACCTAAAAGTATTAATTACATTGTTAGTATAACTACATCGATGTCAGCGTTTTGAACGCTGGTATCGTTTGAAAAAATTGCAATGCAAAAGTATTTTGTATAGGTAAATTTATGTAAATACTTAGGCATTATTCTAGTGAACAGTGATTTGTAGTTATTAGCATTTTCAGCATTAATAAGCAATATACAATTAGCAAAGGGAAATAACTTTCGGCAAATTTTGCATATTGCAAATTGAACTGAATATTAAATAAATTTTTTTAAATCCAACTCTTTTAAATTTAAGTCTAAGATATTAATACTTATCTCTTATTAGGCTCTCGTTAAGTCGGTTTGAGTAACTTTTATTAATATTAACTTTCGAACTTTATGTTTAGAAACACGAAAATACACTTAATATTATGATAAAATTCTCTCATAATAAAAATATTAAGGTTTTCTAATAATAAATTGACATTTATCAAAAAAGCGACAGAACCGTATAATATTTGTAGAAATTAAAGATTAAATGCTGTTTCAAAGTTCAGCACACTTTAACATAAAATTATAGTACAATATTTAAATATCTGGTTCGCTGCATCATCCAGAAAAAATTTATTTTTCAGCTACAAATATTACTGTGCGCTACACCTATTTTTAATAAAACCTTTTATTAATTAAAAATATAATTTTTAATTAATTGAAAATCAGTGTTTTATGAAAAAAGCCTTCACGGTTAGTGAAGGCTTTTTTTAGTATTTTTTATGTTGCGGGTAAATGGTTTGGGCTTGATTTAGTTGGAAAAATACTTATTAATAAATTATTTTGAGAATATGTAAATGAATCATAAAATAGTTGGCAATCTTTATCCTATATTTTTTGAATTTAAATCTCTTTGATAATTCCAGATTCTGTTGTCAAGTAGCTTTGGATTCATATTTACAAACTTCAATTTTAGTAATTCATTAGAAACTTGAACCAATATTGGCTGACATTCATCAATACTAATTTTTCTTTTTAAAATATTGCTAATAAATCTCAAAATCATTCTGTCGGGTTTAATTAGATTATCATTACCTGCAAGCATAAAAAAGTATTTCAAAGAAATTCCGCTTGATTGTCCTTTTATTTGTTTAATTTCGCTTTCAAAGTCTTTGTCATCATATAATTTTTCAACATCTTGAAAATATTCAACTTGAAATTTTATTAAAACGTCTAAAAAATGAATAACTGCTTCGGCTTTTAAAATTCCATTTACTGTCGATGTTCTTTGTCTATTTTTAAAAATGTTATTTGCTAATTCATCGTAAGTTTGATTTTCTAGCAATTTCTTAAAATCTGAAACTGAAATTTGTTCAGAGATTTCTGGTAATTTTTTGAAATTGATACGCTCTATATTAATTATAAATTTTTCACAAACATTTTTGATTACGTTTTGGACACCTTTGTAATTAACACCAATTGAAAAAATGCTATCAATTACACACAAAGGCAATGACGAGTAAAAATATTCTTTATTTTGGTTTGAAGTTTCCAAAACTTTTTTTTCTATACAAAAGTTGATAATTTTTTCTATTTCTGCTTCCATTGAGAAATTTGTATTTCTAAATTTTCTTTGTTATGAGTAAATGTTTTTAATTATTAATATATGAAAATAATTGTATTCAAAGTAATGCTTTTACGAAATAAGTAAATAATGTATTTCTAAATTATGAAGTTTTTTTAATTACCCATTCTACAAGTCCTGCTGATATTGTTAAATCTGCAACTTTTTCAACAAGGTAAAGTTTAGTTTCCGTTTCATTTTCGTAAGTTTCTAAATTCTTTTTTGCCGTATGAACCACATAAAAGAATTTGTCATAATCATTCATTTTTGCAAACTCGTTTTGATAATGCAAAAACTGTGGCAAATCTGATTGTGCTTTGACTTGAACAATTGCTCTTTCTCCTGTCACAGGTGCATAAAGTTCAAGGTCTAATGTTTTTTGTGTTTTGCCTGTATCACCTACCCGTTGCCAGCCTGCTTGTCTAAATATTAAGTCCACCAATGTTTCAAAATCTTTCCATTGTAAATTTTGAATTAGGAAAGTAAGTTTTGTTCGTAGATTAAAAATTGCTTGTTCAACTTCAATAACTTCTTTCATTTGCTCGCAGTTTATTTTTGCAATTGCATATTTCTCTGCTGGAACTTTACAAATTGTTCCTCGAAAGCCTTGAGTTTTTAATAACTTACCACTAATGTTTCCACCAAGTAATTCAATCCCATTAATGTCTTTGTCTGACCATTTACCAATGACAGGTCGTGTTTTAGTTTGGTCCGAAAGTAAAGTTATTTCAGGTTTTGAAAAACACCACCAAAGTTTATTTGCGTAAAAAGTTATCCAAAGTGTGTTTTCGTCTTGTTCGTAAAACTGTTTTATTTGGTTTGTATGACTTGTTGCAACGAATGTTTTGAAATCCTTTTCAATTGTATAATAGTCGTGAACTTCGTCCCATAATCCAGCTATACAGAGTTGATGTTCAACTTCTCGGTAATCTAGTCTTAAAGTATTTTCTTTTGTAATACAGTCCGTTTCATATTTACCACCTTCTCCAAGTTTGATGAAAAGAACTTTATTTGCTTTAAGTTTTGTCATTTGTTGTTTTATAATTTGTTAAGCCATAAATTAAAACTTTAATAATAATTTATGAGGTTTTTAAAAAACACAAAAATATAAAATTGATTACAAAATATCATATAAATTATAAAATATTTTATTAAAAATTGACAATCAATATTTTACAAAGATAAAATAATAATAATTATTTCAATTCACCTTCGCCTTCGCCAAAATCCTTGCAAAAACAGTTGGGAAAAAACGTTTCATTTGTATTGCTAGCATTTCTTTGAATCCGCCGACGTGGATTTCTTGTTTGTTGCGTTGTATAGCGCGTAATATCTTGTTAGCCAACACATTAGGATCTATACCGTTATTGGTGGCTTCGTCCATCGTGCCTTGTTTGCGACCATCAGCTGTGAGGGCGTTGATGGAAATATTAGTACGGATAAAACCTGGACACACGAGCGTGATGTTGATATTGTCGTTGGTCAATTCAGCTCGTATCGAGTCAAAAAAACCATGTAGCGCGTGTTTTGAAGCCGCATAAGAACTCCGCAAAGGCGAACCAAATTTGCCAGTTGCTGACGTAATGGTCACGATATGACCGAGTTTATGCAAAATCATACTTGGCAAAATCGCTTTCGTCATAGCGACTGTGCCGAGATAATTCACGTCCATGAGTTGTTTATCGACTTTGAAGTGCGTGTTCATTGCCAAATCTCGTTGCGAAACGCCCGCATTATTGATCAAAATATCGACTTTGCCGACTTTATCCATGACCGTTTTTATGGTATTAAAAACCGCATCGTGGTCGCCAATGTCTAACTTTACAACCATAATTTCGACGGCTGCACAGCCAGCTTTTACGCGCAACAATTCTGATTCATTGCGAGCCGAAAGTATCAAACTTGCGCCTTGCGCCGCAAATGCGTAGGCAATCGCCTCTCCGATGCCCGAAGATGCGCCTGTAATCCAAACTCGTTTATTTTTAAAATCCATCGTATTTTGACTTTAAACGTCGTCGAGGTTTTGAACCTCAACGACGTTACATTGATTTATAATTACATATTTACAAAAAAAATAATATTTGGTATGGTTTTTTGTGTTTAAATTTGCATTTTATTATCAAAAAATTGAATTAAATAATTAATTATGAAACACAAATTATTGTTATTTTTATCTGTAATCGTTTTAATATCAGCTTGTAAGAACGAACCTGCGAAAGCACCAATGACCGAATACGAAAAATCGGCCTTAGACACTGAATCGACTTATCCCTTAGATATTCCGTTGGTCGTGAATATGCACGGCGTGTGGCAATCGAAAGAAGATGCGACCAAAACTTTAGAATTTCATTCCGATAATTGGGTCATGAAAAAAGACGGAACGGTCATCGAAGAATCGACTTTTAAGTTATATAAACATTGTCCGCGTAAGTGCTTTCCAGCTACGGTTACGAGCGATGGCGGTATGTGTTTTTCACTCGTTGGCGCTCAAAATATGGTCAATTGTTACTTGATACTCGGTACTGATGGCAACAATTTTTCGTATCGCCAAATCACTGATGGTGAACCAGTTGTGATGAATTTTAAGCGAGTGGGGCAATAATTTTCTTTAAAAACGAGAGTCGAGAGACGAAAATCGAAAGTGCTAAACGATAGTTCAAACGAGAGTCGAGAGTCGAAAATCGAAAGTGCTAAACGTGAGTCGGAAAACGAGAGTCGAGAGTCGAAAATCGAAAGTGCTAAA
>JAYUJV010000270.1:0-1042 GCA_043764975.1 Saprospirales bacterium | reverse complement strand
CGACAAAATCGCGCTCAAATTCGCCATATTTGAACACCAACGTATCGCCAATTTCGCTTTTTAGCTTGGTTTCGAGCTTCATGTCGTTCAGTTGCACACGTCGCGGCGTAATAATTGCTTCTTTGGATTGCAACTTTTCGAGGCGGAAACCGCAACTTTCACTCGCCGATATTTGCTTGATTTGAGTTGTCGCCACATCGTCGCGCAACCTAAAATTACGCATATCGACCGTAATATCGTTCACAACGATATGATCCACATCCAACACTTCTTTTGGGCCAACGTGCGCTGGCGAAAAACGATAATTGTGAAACGCAAACTGACCACCAATGATATTTATCAAATCTAACTTGAAAATAAATGGTTTTTGAGCCGTATCTTTTACTTGACTTTTTAAGGTTATTTTTCCAACTTTCTTTTCTTCTTTTTCTATATATGGATGTTTTTCTACTTTCTCTAACACTACATTTGGACTAATGATGCGCAAGTGATTCGCCAAAATCTTATTTTGTGGCAAATTCATTTCATCAAAATACAATTCGAGCCATTCTAACTTGGTTTTTAGATTTTGACCATCGGCCGCATCTAGGTTTAGGATATTGACATGATCTAAAATAAGGCTTTTCAATTTCAGATCAAACGGTTTTTTCTTTATTCGCGGCTGATTGGTTTCGGGTTGTGCAAAATAATCCAACACAAACTGCAAGTTATTTTCTTTCTGATATGCCTCACGTTTGATTTTGATGACAGCATTCGTCAATCGAATATTATCTACATCAAAACCTTGACCCGAAATCAATTTCCAAGACATATCGAAGCCAGCTTTCAATTGCCCTGCATAGAGTAGGGTATCGCCTTTTTGGTCTTCGAGGTAAAAACCATTTAAATCCAAGTTGTGAAAAAAATTAATATCGACTTCGTCAATCGAAATTTTGGTATGTAGTTCAGAAGATAGGTAACTCGTGATTTTGTCAATCAAATAATTTTGAACTGATTTTATTTGAACAACGACCATCAGAAACAACACAAAAAGACACACCAA
>JAYUJV010000269.1:0-8121 GCA_043764975.1 Saprospirales bacterium | reverse complement strand
AAATTAAAATAATTAATAAAGTATTGATAATCAATTATTTATGAAAAAAGCTATGCTGTGAAGCGTAGCTTTTTTTATGTTTAATATGAATTTAGACCAAAGCCTATCTAAGTTCACTTTTGCCCAAACGTTGACTTTGTTGTGGATGAAAAGGACTCGAGAGGTAAAATTTTAGGCCCTTCAACATGAAATTATTAATTCATGAAACGCTTTTTTAGATTGAAATTTTACTTTGCGCCATCTGTAAGGCCATCTCGAGTTGTTCGATTTCGGTAAGTGAAGTGTTGTCGATAACTGTTGCATCGTCGGCTTGTCGGAGCGGACTATCGGCTCGCGTGGAGTCGATTCGGTCGCGTTCGGCGAGGTTGTGTTCGATTTCGGCAAATGTGGCTGGTGTACCTTTTGTGACCAATTCATCGAATCGTCGTTGGGTACGGATTGTTTTTTCGGCTGTCAAAAATATTTTCAACTCTGCTTCTGGAAAAACAACTGTTCCGATGTCGCGACCGTCCATCACGATGCCTTTTCGGTTGCCCATGCTTTGTTGCTGCTTTACCATCACTCTTCGAATTTCGGAAATAGCAGCTACATCGCTCACACGTTCCGAAACATACATTTGGCGAATTTTATGCTCTACGTTTTCGCCATTCAAAAAAGTCTGATTTCCTTTTTCTTTATCGCGCTCAAAATGGATTTCGATATGTTGTAATGCATCTAAAACGATGTCTTTATCATTTATATCTATCTGATTTTCAATACAATACAACGTTACAGCTCTATACATAGCACCAGTGTCCACATAAGCGTAATGTAATTTTCGGCTCAATGCACGAGCAAGTGTACTTTTCCCACAAGATGAAAATCCGTCAATGGCTACTATTATTTTCTTCACACCGTTTTTTGGAAAACAAAGGTAATGGCTTGTATTTAAAAAATGATATTTTTAAGCCAAAATTATTTTTTTATTAAAAAAATATGGTTTTAGAAATAAGTAGGAACGACTACTTTTCTATGCTTTTTTTGATAGCGATTATAAGCCAAATACGTCAATTTGGTAGAAAGCATACCGATTCCCGCACCCACTACCACATCTGAAAACCAGTGTCGATTGTTCAGTATTCGCATTGCGCTTACGCCAGTAGCCGTCGTGTAAGCCGCTGCCGAAAGCCACGGATTGTGAAACTCTTGATGCACCATTTCGGCACCGACAAAAGCCATCGTTGTATGCCCCGATGGGAACGAATTGCGAGTAGAATTGTCTGGACGAAGGCGTTTGAAACCGTATTTCATGGGTTGTATCACGACATTCGATACCAATACACTCGCTGCATACAATCCTGCCATCTGGAACGTATTACTATGCGATGGTACGTGACTCAATTTTGCAATGCCAGCTATCGCAACTGGTGCGAACACCAAATAATCGTCAATCTTTGTTTTGAAAGTCGGAAAATGCTCGTTGCGATAAGTTCTGACTTTCAAATCATTGGGTAAGCCTTGTGTTTTTGAAATCGTAGAACCGTACAAAACCAAGGTTATCGGAAATGCAGATTGCTGAAACAAAGGCTTTGGTTTTCGCGTGATTGTATCTATTTGCGAAAAGCATAAGCTATTGACAATGAATAAGATAAGTATTGTAAGTTGTATTTTTTTTGAATTTTTCACAGATTTTATTTCACTTATAGATAAAAATTTTTCTCTCACAGATTTCACAGATTTTCACAGATGTAGATAAGATTTCTCTCACAGATTACTCTCCGTATCTCTCGATTCTCGACTTTCGACTTTCGATTTAATTATTTCTCACAGATTTCACAGATTTTCACAGAACGTGATTTCTAATTAATCTTGCTCTTAGATTACTCTCCGTATCTCTCGACTTTCGACTCTCGACTTTCGATTTAATTTTCTCTCACAGATTTCACAGATGCTATTACTTTAATTTTTTTAATTTCAATTTAATAATTATCAATGATTGTTTCTTCAACTTTTGCCATTCTGAAACGAAGTTGTGCAAGCCAACAGCCGAATAAAATCCAACCAATATTGGCTGGATAAAAAATCATACGCATTGTGTTATCGAGGTCTTGCGAGCCGAATGCAGGATTACCGCCGTTGCCTGGATGCAAACTACTGACCAGACGCGGAATAACCCACAAAAGCGGAATCATGGCCGCAAATGCAAATATATTATAAACCGCACTGATTCGTGAGCGTACTTCTTGGTCTTCAAAACTAGAGCGCAACACAAAATAGGCACTATAAATCAAGATACAAACGGCAGACATATTTTGCTTCACGTCAAAACTCCAATATTGACCCCAAGTGTGTTTGGCCCACAATGCGCCAGTCACAAGGCCCAACAATCCGAATACTACACCAGCTTCGGTGTAGGCGTTTGCTTTGTGGTCAAACTCAGCACTGTTAGTTCTCAAGGCCAAGCTACTATATATAGTGGCAATCAGAAACATAAACATCATGGCAAACCACATTGGCACGTGATAAAACGTATTTTTGATGGTTTCCATCAAGATATTGCGAAAAGGGAAACTCAAATTGGCAGCTTTACTAAGGTTTTGAGGCGTTTTGCTCCAAGCGGCTTCCATGCCAACCACACTCGTATCTTGCTTAATAATCACTGCATCGGGATACGGAAATGCGCCGTCAATGTCGTTGTTCACAACTAAGGTCGCATAGGTTTTTTTATCTTTAACTTTAATCGGCAAACCGTTTGGAATATCAAAATGAACGTTCATATTTTTGTCGTCTTCTATGACCGCATCATAACCTTTTATGGCAAATGTATCATTTAATTTCAACCAAACGTCGTTGCTACCCGAAAGTCGGAAAGCCGAATTGTAGCCCGAAATATGCAAATTTATCTTTTCTCCGCACTTTACGCTGTTCGGTGTCGCAGCCGTTATACCAGCTTTGATGGGTACTAAAAGACCACATACTAAAGAATATAATATCAATAAAACGGATAAAATTTTCCACCAATTCTTTTTCATAGTTAGGTTTTTTTTATTTATAAATAATTACAAATCAAGTTATTAGATTAATCTTTCCATAAATACGGAAACAACACATAGGTTAATGCAAGCAACATCATATCAATGGCAACCAATATCATAATGTCTTTGTCTATACTTGTGTCGTTGATTAATCTAAGTGCATTGGCGGACAACTTGATGAGTTGTAACAAGATTGGCAAAATGGTCGGAAAACTCAAAATTGCCATGAGCGTTGCGCTGTTATTGGCCTTTGCCGCTATGCCAGATATAAACGTAAATGTGATTGCAAAGCCAATACTAGACAATAAAATGGCCAACGAAAACTGCCAAATATCTTTTACGGGATTGCCAGCTACGAAGCTAAAAACAATAAATGTTAAGGTATTGAGTAGTAAAAGCAGCAAAATATTATACAATATTTTAGCCGTAATAACCGCAATCGGATTGGCCAATTGGTAGTAATAAAGTTGCCGTTGTCCGTTTTCTTGCACAAAACTTTTTGCAACAGCATTGACGGATGCAAAAAGCATGATGATCCAAAACAAAACGTTCCAGACTTGCGGTTGAATCTTGATAAACGAGATATAAACCACAAAAACGGTGGACATGACATACAAAAAAATGCCGCCAAGTGCATATTTTTGTCGCCACTCCAATAGAATATCTTTTTGCAACAATGCCAAAATTTCCTTTACTAATATCATATTTCAAAGGTACATTTTTTTTTTTTATTTTTGATTGAAACAAGTTGAAATCATGTTTTTTTACATCATTTTGAAAAAAAGTGCTTGAAATCATACAACTTAAAATTTATACTTCATTGTTTTTTGGAACTATCATCGTACATTTGGTCATTGATTCAAAACAATATTTAAACATTTAACATTAAAAAAATATGTACACAGGTTCATTACATTTACACAGTTTGTTGCGTTGGGTTTTATTAGGCTTGATGCTGGTTTTAATTTATCGCAGTTTTATGGGTCGTAGCGGCGACCGTACTTTCAAAGCAGGTGATCGAAAATTGGTTTTGTTCACGCTCATAAGCGCGCATTTACAATTGGTCATCGGTTTGTATCAATATTTGGTTGGACCTTGGGGCGTAAAATTACTCGAAAATGCAACGATGGGCGAAGTCATGAAAAACGCACTCTCGCGATTTTATTTAGTTGAACACGCTCTTGGTATGCTTATCGCTATCGTTTTAATTACAGTTGCTAATTCGGCATCGAAAAAAGCAAGCGAGCCACAAGCAAAATGGAACAGACTTTTTTGGCTTTACGCCATTGCATTCGTCATCATTATGGTTTCTATACCTTGGCCGTTTCGTGCAGTTGGCGCTGGTAGAGCTTGGTTTCCAGGTATGTAATTAAGAATTTGTTAATTTAATTTTATTATAAATAATTGATAAATAATATTTTATAAATATTTATTTATTATATTTAATTATTTTAAATAATATTTAAAAATTAAATACCTGATAATCAATTACTTATAAAAAGTGGTCAAACTTTCGTTTGACCACTTTTTTTCGATATACATACCCATATTTTATATGCCAATTATTTTAACAAAATATTAAAAAAATACTTGACTTACATATATAAAATACTGTATCTTTGTTCAAGATTTAAAAGTAAGTCAATAAGTGTACGTTTTTTGTGACTTCCCATCATAACTAACGTCTAAAATCCATACATACGCGTCGTGTGAAATTATCAACAACAACAATAATTTTCCCGAATTTAAGTTTCATACCCTTTTCATACGCGCTTATATTCTCATGAACATATCCAGAACGAAGCCGATAACTCCCATTATCGGTTTTCTTTTTTTAGGTACTTACCTTGATAAAAAATGGCAATAAACAATAAGCAATCTCCAGCTCGAAACTCAATAGAGTTTTCGTTCAAAATTTGCCTATTATCTATTGCCTATTCAAATTTTTTATACCAAAATCCTAATAATGTAGTACAAAATTCCTAAGAATTACTGTATCCATTCATCTTATTTCAAATATCCAATCTTAGAACCTTCTGGAATCGTCGCATTTTTCTTTACAACCACAATTCCGTCAGTAATTGAATACGTTTCTGTTTCAATATCTTCCAAACTTTCGTGACCACGAATGATGACATTGCTACCAATTCGGCAGTTTTTATCTAGTATAGCACGCTCAATCTGCGTATTTTGTCCAACGCCAATATGCACATTGTCTTTCACGACAAGCTCCGTCAGATGCTCATAATAATCAGCACCCATCATAATGGTTTCTTTCATCGTCGATTTTGCACCTACGCGCGAGCGAATTCCGATGACCGAACGTTCAATTTTTTTAGCATGCAAGATACAACCTTCAGCAATGATAGATTTATTGAAAGTCGTACCAAATATCTTCGATGGCGCTAACAGTCGCGGTCTTGTATAAACAATATTTTGGTTATCGAACAAATTAAATTCAGGTAAATTGTCTGTTAGTTCCAAATTGGCCTCAAAAAACGAACCGATTGTACCAATATCCGTCCAATATCCGCTGTATTGGTAGCTCGAAACTTTCAGACCGCTTGTGATAGCTGTCGGGATAATTTCTTTACCAAAATCCGTTGCTTCGGGTTGTTCGGCAAAAAGGGTTTCCATTACTTTTTTGCTAAAAATATAAATACCCATACTCGCCAAATAGTTTTTTCCTTTCTTTGCATCGGCCTTCGACACTGGCGAAACCCACTGATCGAGCACTTCCGCTTTGGGTTTTTCGACAAAAGTTTCGATACGACCAGCTTTATTTGACTTCAAAATACCGAATCCAGGTGCTTCTTTTGCCGTTACAGGTATGGTCGCAATCGTAATATCTGCATTTTGATCTACGTGATACTCAGCCATTTCTTTCAAATCCATCTGATACAACTGATCGCCAGAAAGAATCATGATATAATCAAAATCTTGGTTACGCAAGTGGTGCATACTTTGTCGCACCGCATCGGCTGTGCCTTGAAACCAACCTTGGTTTTGCATGGTTTGCTCGGCAGCCAAAATATCCACAAATCCATGTCCGAAGTGATCGAAATGGTAGGTGTTTTTGATGTGTTGATTGAGCGAAGTAGAGTTGAATTGCGTCAAAACATACATCCGTTTGATGCCAGAATTCAAGCAATTTGAAATCGGAATATCAATCAAACGGTATTTTCCGCCAATCGGAACAGCAGGTTTTGAACGGTCTTTTGTAAGTGGATACAGACGCGAACCTTGTCCACCACCGAGTATCAAACTTATTATTTTAATAACATTACTACTCATTTTCTTTGGTTTTTAATATTTTATACTATTATTTATTAAGGCAAAATATTGCATAATCAATTAATAATCAATTAATAATCAATTATTTATAAAAATTAATTTTTAATTATAAACCTGAATATAGGCTTGAACAGAAACCTCCCATGAGTGGTCTATGCTCATGATATAGGCTCTAATATCGCTCATCAATTGCTTATTTTCATATATTCGATTGGCTCTATAAAGTGCATAAGCACAATCTTCGGCATTTAGATTCGTAAACTGAATCCCTACTCCACCCTCTGGCGAATCAATGTCTTTTACGGTATCATTCAGACCACCTATTTTGCGCACAATCGGAATTGTGCCGTATCGCAAGGCATACAATTGATTGAGGCCACAAGGCTCTACGCGCGATGGCATAATCAAGAAATCAGAACCTGCATACAAAAGGTGCGACAAGGTTTCGTCATAGCCTAACATACAATCTACGAGGCCAGGAAATTCGTGTTTCAATCCTTGTATCATGTCCATCAAATGTCGTTCGCCAGTGCCGAGCAACAAAAAATTCATCCGCTGACCACTATACAATAAATTTCTGATGGCTTGTGGCAATATATCAGCCCCTTTTTCGCCAACCAATCGACCAATAAACGTAACAATCGGCAAGTCTGCTTGCAAATTGAAGCGTTGCAAAATTTGGCTTCTATTGTGTTTCTTATAATCTTCGATGCTATCCGACAAATTGTACGGCAACATCGGATCCGTCATTGGATTCCAAACAGTATTGTCTATCCCATTAATGATGCCTTTGGCTTTCCGCCATTCGCTGCTTATCAAGCCCTCCAGTCCATTTGAGTCCGTCATCAACTCTTGCATATAACCAGGCGAAACCGTCGTGAGCTTCCAACAACATTTTATGGCGCAAGCCAGTGGATTGATGGTATTGTTCCAGTCTAATAAAGGGGCTGCATAAGCATCGAACCAAGGCAAAAGATGTGCATTGCTCCAACGAAATGCGCCATGATATACGCCGTTATGTATCGTAAATATGGTTTTTATTTGAGCCAAACTAGCAAATTCGGGACAGTGCTTGACCATAAATGGAATCAATCCCGTGTGGTGATCGTGGCAATGCAATACACGTGGCTTTTCGTGCCAACCATTGAGCCAATGTAAAACCGCTTGTTGAAAAACTAAATATCGCTCTACATCATCTGGATAAGATTGCTTTGTGTCGTTGTCGGTATATATGCCGTTGCGGTCAAAAAGACCAGGAATGTCAATCATAAATAACGGAAAGCCAAGATCTACACTCATCACTTGATGTACATAAAACGGAACTTGAACTTTATCAAGGCGAACCATTCCACGACCAACTTCGATATAAGATTGGCTTTCTATCCATTTTAGCTTATACTTCGGCATAATGACTCCTGTATTTACACCTGCTTGATTCAGATACTTGGGCAAAGCACCAACTACGTCTCCCAATCCGCCCGCCTTCGCTGCAGGATAACATTCTGCTGATATATGAAGTACTTCCAACATAAACGATTTTTTTAATTGATTAAAAACTTCCGTTAAATTATAAATATTTTTAAAAACCACCAAATAATAGTCAATAATTTTATTAAAATAATTATTTATTAATAAAAAAATGCTTTTCTTTTGCTTTTAGAAATAAACATAAATGTAAGAAAAATAACACAAATAAAAATCTAAAAACAAAAGGTTGTATGACAATTTTAGTGGAATAAAACTTTCAAGCAAAATTATTTTTTAGTAAAAGTTAATTCCAAGAAAAAAAACATAAAAATCGAAGATTTTAATG
>JAYUJV010000268.1:0-2987 GCA_043764975.1 Saprospirales bacterium | reverse complement strand
CTGGCTTGTCGCTGATGACACATTCTGTCGTCAAGATCATACCTGCTATCGAACCTGCATTTTCGACCGCAACACGTGTTACCTTAGTTGGGTCAATTACACCTGCTTTTTTCATGTCTTCATATACGTCAGTACGTGCATTGTAACCGAACGCGCCTTCGCCATTCGCAACGTGCATATATACTACCGAACCTTCAACACCAGCGTTTTCAGCGATAGTGCGGATTGGCGACTGCAACGCTACTCTTACGATTGCGATACCAGTTTCTTCATCGAAGTTCAAACCTTTCAATTGATCCAACGCTTTCATAGCACGAACCAACGCGACTCCACCACCAGGTACGATACCTTCTTCAACGGCAGCGCGTGTTGCGTGCAATGCATCGTCCACACGGTCTTTTTTCTCTTTCATTTCCACTTCCGTTGCAGCACCTACATATAGTACAGCTACACCGCCAGCCAATTTAGCCAAACGCTCTTGCAACTTTTCGCGATCGTAATCCGAAGTTGTAGATTCTATTTGTTGCTTGATTTGGTTGATACGGCTTTTGATGGCTTCGTCTTCG
Organism: Saprospirales bacterium; assembly: GCA_043764975.1. Classification (GTDB taxonomy): domain Bacteria; phylum Bacteroidota; class Bacteroidia; order Chitinophagales; family Saprospiraceae; genus JAYUJV01. The sequence continues at coordinate 2,421 of JAYUJV010000268.1, read as the reverse complement.
CCTCTACCATTTACCAAAGTAGTATTGTCTTTATCGACAGTTATTTTTTCGCATTGACCCAAGTGAGTCAAATCTGCATTTTCGAGCTTGAAACCTTGATCTTCGCTGATAACCGTACCGCCAGTCAATACCGCAATATCTTCCAACATAGCTTTACGACGATCGCCAAAACCTGGAGCTTTTACAGCTACTATTTTCAAATTAGCACGTAAACGGTTTACAACCAATACGCCAAGTGCCTGAGAATCAACATCTTCTGCAATAATCAACAACGGACGACCTGTACCAACTGCTTTTTCGAGCACTGGCAAAATCTCTTGCATATTGCTGATTTTTTTGTCATAAATCAAGATTAACGGGTTTTCATATTCCGTTGTCATATTGTCCGCATTCGTGATAAAATACGGCGACAAATATCCACGATCGAATTGCATACCAATCACTTCTGTTACGTAAGTGTCTGTACCTTTTGCTTCTTCAACTGTGATAACACCGTCTTTAGTCACACGACGCATTGCGTCAGCGATTAATTTTCCGATTTCTTCGTCGTTGTTCGCCGAGATAGTCGCAACTTGCTCTATTTTATCAAAATTGTCATCTACTTTTTCTGACATTTCTTTCAATGCCGCCACAACAGCTTTCGTTGCTTTGTCGATACCACGCTTCAAATCCATTGGATTTGCGCCCGCAGCAACGTTTTTCATACCAGCTTTTACCATCGCTTGAGCCAAAACAGTCGCCGTAGTAGTACCATCACCAGCAATATCTGCTGTTTTTGATGCCACTTCTTTCACCATTTGCGCGCCCATGTTTTCCATAGGGTCATCTAATTCGATTTCTTTTGCAACAGTCACACCATCTTTAGTGATGATTGGTGCGCCAAAACTTCTCTGAATCACGACGTTACGACCTTTTGGACCTAACGTTACTTTAACAGCGTTCGCTAAAGAATCAACGCCATTTTTTAATTTTTCTCTAGCTTCACTACTAAAATTAATATTTTTAGCTGCCATATTATATGTATAATTTAATTTTTAAAGAATTTTTTTACTAAAATAGAAAATTGGATAATCTTAATCCAAAATTACTAAAATATCATCTTCGCGCATAATGAGGTAATTTTCGCCTTCGTGCGACAACTCTTGACCTGCATATTTACCGTACAAAACGATGTCGCCAACGGCAACTGTCATGGCATTTCCTTCTTTACCAGGGCCTATTGCGATAACTTCGCCACGTTGTGGCTTTTCTTTTGCAGTATCAGGAATGATAATACCGCTTTTTGTTTTTTCTTCAGCTTGAGCTGGTTTTACTACAACTCTGTCATTGATTGGTTTCATAGTATTCTAACCTTTTTATTGAATAAATTTAATAAAATTATTTTTTTTAAAATTCGCTACAAATGTACATCATTATTTATGCCATTCCAATTTTTAGGAAAATATGACAGAATTAGGTAAAATTTGAAAGATACTGACTGACATTTTGTCTTTATTTTAACAAGTACAACGTCGTCAAGTTTTAAAACCTTGACGACGTTACAATAACGTAATTTCAAACAGAATAATAAATAAGCACATTGTAAAGTAAGTTTCTTTCTGAAATAGGATTTAAAACTTCGTTTTAAATGTATAAGATTTTTAAACACGAATTTGAAATCGAATTTTACAAATTACACGAATCGTAGATAAAAAATTTAATTACACAAATTATTGAAACTAAAGTTTCAAATTTGATCGTAGTGAAATATAAAGAAATTTTATTTACACTTTAATAGGTAAGAATTTCAAACCAACATCAAAATTCGATTATTTAAGGTTTTTTGTTAAAATTTAGTTAAAAAATGAATATTTTATGAATAAAAGTGTTTTAACAATATTTAATTTGGAAAATGTAATTATCTTTGTGTAAAATTAACACTAACTATTAAATAATAAACTTAACAATTATGTTGAATAACGATTATCAAAACTGTGATTTTTATCAATCACAAGCAAAAAACGCAAATTCAGAAGGTTTTGCAAGCTTTTTTGATGCAGAAACTGCAAAATACTATTTTGCTTTTGTGGATTCAAAAACAGAAAAAGTAATATTTAGAAGCGAAGGCTACCCTACTGTTGCTGCTCAAAAAACTGGTTTAGCTTCTGTAATCAAAAACATGACTGAAGAAAAACAATTTTCAATAGACCAAGTTGAAAAACAATTTTTTGTGGTTTTGAAAGCAAAAAACAAAGTTGAAATTGCTAGATCATGCCCTTTCAACATTAAAGCTGAAGCTGAAAAACAAATCAATACTTTTTTCGTCAAAACTGCTGAGGTTGAGACTATTGTAACACCTAGTGAAAATAAAGCAACAAAAGTTACGACTACGAAAAAAGTAGTTGAAGCTGCTAAAACTGTAGCAGTTAAAGTTGTAAAAGC
>JAYUJV010000267.1:0-8151 GCA_043764975.1 Saprospirales bacterium | reverse complement strand
CATGATAAAATCATGATTTTGTTTTAAAAAATCATGATTTATAATGATTTTTATAATAATTATCATGATAAATCATGACAATCATTATAAATCAGCGTCCTATCCTTCTACGTTTTTTCTACAAATCAAAGTTGCTCCCATACAAATATTATACGATGAGCTTTTTTTCTTAAATGTGCAAATCTAAATGTCAGGTATCAAAAAGTGGCATAAAAAAAATCGCACTCCGAGTCAGCGTGCGATTTTTTAGTTTCTGGTTACAATTTTTTTAGTTCAATCTAGAATTTAGTAACCACTTTCGATTTTGAGGAATAATACCTGTATAGACACAAGTCACGCTTTCATAATTTTTTCTCAATTCTTTTGCTCGATACCCAATTTCTCGTTTGTCAGCACTTGCAAATAATACAGTGCCGCTTAATAATTTACTAGCAATAGAGCCTAAGGTGTCTAAATTGTCTAATTCTGGATTTCCGATTAAGACCCATTGATTGGGATATACATTTTTTATATCCTCAAAAGTTAAAATTTCAGCTAAAACTTCCATGATTTACTATTTTAGAACAAATATACTTATGTTTAAGTTAATTTCTAACTAAAAGCAATCGTTCATCATTCATCGTACATTATTTTTTATAAAAAGTTATCCCACCAATTGCCAAAAACGCTTCGTCACGTAACTGACTAATTGTTGAAATTCAGGTTTTTCTTCGATGTTTTTTTGCCAAGACAAACCTCGTTCCATCATATTAATGGTTTCTACGATACTCGCCGAGCCATCAGGCATTTTGCCAACGAGCCAAACTGTATCGGCGATGCTCAACGTCGGTTCAATATCGTGCGAAACGATGATAATCGTCTGTAATTCATCGAGTTGTGAAATATCGGCAATGAGTTCGCAGATGTTGGTTTTCATCAACGGGTCGAGTCCTGAGAACGGTTCGTCCATCAATAAAATGGTATTGCTACACAACAATTGTTGGGCAATCGCCAAACGCTGACGTTGTCCGCCTGAGAGTTCGTTCGGAAATTTTCGGCTGTGTTCTTTAAGTTTAAAATGATTGAGGTAAAACTCAATTTTAGCTTCGGCATCTTTCAATTCGCCTTTTTTTGCACCCAATTCTAATTGCGCTTGCACGCTCAAAAACGGATACAATTCATAGCTTTGATACACCATGCCGACCATGCCCGCTTCTACTGGCAACAATTCATTTTTTGTTCTATCAAACGCTTGAATAGAGCCTTTTGTAGGTTTTCGTAGCCCTGCAATCAACTCAAATAAAGTTGATTTTCCGATACCCGAAGGGCCTAACAATGCCACAACTTGTCCTTGCTGCACGCCTGGGCGCGACACGTTCCAAACTTGTTGTTTGATATTCGTCAAAACAGGAACACCGCGCTGATATTCAAACTGTTCAACGTTTATATCTAATATTAATGGTGCTTTTATTTCGTAAGACATGATGTTAAAAGACCTACTTAACGACTCGACTTCCCTTAATCCCTCTAAAGGAGGGAAACGCAATCGTGATGTCAGTTTAAGAGGTTTTATTTTATGTTTTTTACAAAAAAAATAATTTATAAAAAACTGATTATCAAATAATTATAAAAATAAACTCTTTCCTACGCTGATCTCCTTCCCTTTTGGGGAAGGTCGGGATGGGGCCGCCTATTGCCCCGTTATCCATTTCAGCAGCACATTACTTGTTGCTTTTCTACGATACGGAAAAGCGATGTAAATCAAGCCGCGCAACAAACCATCGAGCAATAAACCAACCAATAAAATCGTAATTTGAATGGCAAAAACGTATTCAAAACCTTTCTTTTGGTAATCGTTAATCAACAACGCGCCGATACCGCCGTATTCCCGAAACATACATTCGATACTCGTGAGCATCATCCAAGCAATCGCGAAATTTTGTGCCATCAAATCCACCGCTTCGTAGAGTGTTCCGCGAACCACTGTGTACCAAGTCACTTCTGCTTCGCTCATGCGCAAAGTACGACTATAATTGTACATTTTTTGAGGAATATCTCTAATGACAGCAATCAAACCTGTAAGCAAATACGCTAAAATTGAGAAACTCATGGTCGCAATTTTTGCTTGATAAGAGGTCGTGGTTAATATCAAAAAGATAAAACTCAATCCTGCCAAAGACAAAAATCTAAACCTTGTCAATATTTCAATAATCGGCGAAAAAAACGGAATTTGACTGATATATGCCAAAAACAAGGTTAAAACAATGGTTATCGACATCGCAATCAAGCAAGTTTGCGCAGAATTCATCAACTCGCCAATCAAGTTTTGATTAGCAACGGCATCTTGCCAAGCTGCCCAAACGCTCATCGGTTTCGGTATTCCCGAAGGGCAAGCGAAATGCCACAGCGCGCCAAAAGCGATAATGTAAAACACGACCAATAAACCTTTTGTCATGCTCGACGGATTGCCATTCCATCGGAATAATTCTTTTATTTCATTCATGATTCATCGTTTTTTAAAATTAATCGCCAAAAACAATTTCTACACGACGATTTCTCGCCTTGCCGTCAGGCGTATCATTCGACGCAACGGGTTTGTCCGAACCGTAACCTTGTACGTGTGCAAAACGCTCTGGTGGAAAATTGTTTTTCGCACGGCGTATAATCCATTGACGAACGGCATCAGCGCGCGATTGTGACAAACTCATATTGCTTTCATAAACACCTGCATTGTCCGTGTGACCTTTAATTGTCATACGTAAATTAGTGGTATTCAAGCTATTATAAATTTCTTCTAAGACTTTTGCACTCGAACCTGTAAATGTCGCGCTACCTGATTGGAACTCAATATTGTAGTTTTTACGACCATAAACTTCTGTCATATCGCCCGTAGTAACTTTATCTTTGTAGCCTTCTGCCAATTTCGATTTATCCGAATTGCTATAAATTGACTTCACAATCGACAAATCAACGGCTTCTGCCGCGCTCGGAAACGAAGGCAAATCTTCGGGATATAATTTACTCATATAATTTGCAAACAATGTATAAACCGATGAATAACAGTTAGTTGAGTTTGCAGAAATACCTAAATCGTCTGCTGCATCGCTCAAATTACAAGAGCGCGAACCGCCTACGCCAACAGTGCGACCTTGTGGCATTTCGATTTCTTTACCACGATACAATTCATACCAATTTGCTTCGTCGCCAAAGACTTCTGCATTTTTTTGACAACCATAACGCAAAGCTGCATCGTAGGTTTTTACTTGATCTCCTGCTGCCGAAAGTGCCGTTACGAAACGCTTACAAACGTCCGCATTGGTGCTGATATATTTGTTCAAACCCAACACCATACAAGGCATTTGTTTGACATTTTCGCGCGTACTCAACAAGGAAACGACATCGCGACCTGTTTTAAATACTTTTTCATCTTCGGGCGACCATGTTGCACAAGCGTCAATTTTGATTTTTGCAGTGTTACCTGTTTTTTTACCGTCTTTGACTTCGGGCAATTCCAACGTTTGGTTTGCAACATAACGGTCAGCCGACTCAACGAAAGTCGAAGTGCCTACGAAATTCAAACGCGTTGGGTCATACACCGTTGGGTCGGGATTAATCGGCACGTCATTGTCCGAAGCCCATTTGATAGCGATGTTTTGGTCGCCATCTTTTAGCACCACCGAACAAAGTCCGCCGCGTGCTTTTTGCGGGTCGCGCTTCCAAGAAACAGGGCCAATAAATTTATCTTCGCCATAAGAATAGCCTGTGATGTAAAAACCTTTTACCTCATAAGACGGATCAACCGCTTTGAGTTTAGCATCGAGTGCTACTTTAAAAGATGCTAAATTGTCGCCCATAATGCCACAAAAAACGCCTGGAGTTCTCGGATTTGTCTTAAATTCGGTAGCGTGCTTTACAATTTCTTCTTGCATTTTACCATAATCATCTTGACGAATAAAATTGAGCGACACGCCATTTTTTTCCATCAATGAACCTGATTTGGTTTTGCTACCGCCATTCGCATAAGAAATTGGCGTTTGCGCATTCCAACCCATACCATAATAAAAAACCTTTGCGCCGCCGTTCGCTTCGCTATTGCTCGGTAAAGGCAATTGAGTCAAACCAATGGTTTGATAATTTTGAGGAGCAGAAGATAAAATCGCATTCGTAGAATTGTCGGCTTTACCTAAATCATTTACTACGGTTACTTTTTTGTCCATGTAACCTGTATTTTTTAGAAAATATCGGCCAATAAAAAAAGTAGCAACAACAATAAAGATAGTAATAAGGAGTCTTGAAAAACTGGTTAATCTTGCCATAATATGAGCATGAATTGTTTGTATGTATGAATGAAATATTATAAAAAATGAAACACAACTTTGTGCTTTATAATTTCAACAAATTTGTTTTTGACGACCAAAACAAGCAAAAAAACGATGAACGTATCAAATTCATACTGTTTTGTTAATGAAATAATAAATTAGATTCCATTCGTAATTTGCAAAATATAATAAAGTTATTTTGTATTTATTAAGACAAATATACTATTTTTATTGAAATTAAGATATTTTTATTGAAAAATTAAATTAAAAAAAATATAAAATTAAATTTTAGAAATCAACTCTAAAAAAACAAGAAACTAAATAAAATCATAAGAAGACCTAAGAACAAGGCGCAAATAAAATACAACACAAGTAGCACATTGTATTTCAAAAATGTTCTGATATAGCTTTGTTTGTAAAAGCGAACCATCGCAATATATATGTATATGAGAGAAAAAATAGCTGTAAAAATACCACAATAAGGCATGGCGCGTTCGCTGCCCAATAGCCATGCGGCCAATAAAAAGATGACGGTGCTTATCAAAAATGAAAAGGCATGGATGTGAAAACTAAATATCAAGTGTTCAAAATACAAGCGGCGACGATTGAGAATTTCGAGCACGAAAGCAACGAACGGCATCAACAAAATCAACGCCCAAGAGATTCGGCTAAAAATATAGGCCAAAAATGAACCGTCGTTTGTCACCGTTTTCAAGACTTGCGATAAAACGAGCCGAGTCGTGAACCCTTTTACCTGATACCTGTCCATGAGGTTAGTCGGCGACATAGTCAAAATATCTTTTTTATAAATCTTGAAATTTTTAGGCAAATCCATATCAAGCAAACCGTCACTTGTGCCAATATTGATGTTTACATTACCAAAATCCAAACTATCGTTTTTGATGTCAAGTCCCAACGATGATTTACCAGAATCGCCTATCATAGAGTCTATTTGGATAGAATCTAATACGATTTGCTTACGTAAAAAAGTGTCTTTTACGGTTGCATATTCTTTGGCGTAGCGCGCCCGAATTTTGATAATACTAGAATCCGTGTGTACCATTACGAAAGCATCTATGAGGCGTTGCATACCCTTTACTTCGTTTTTGGGCGTTTTCTTGGTTGATAAAGTACGTGCCAACGAGTCGAGTTCTATGTATTCGGTGCTGTAATGTAATTTGTCTGATATTTTTTTGCCGCTTGTCGATTGTTTCACGATGCCATCGAAGTAGCCGCTAAATACCGTGAGTTGCAAGGCTGCCAATATCAAAAACAAACGCAAAGGCTGCCAATATCGGATTTGTTTGCCCTCAAAAAAATCTATGGTCAATTGCGCAGGCTTCAACAATACGTACAAAGTTTTGAGCAAACGCGCATCAAGGTTGAAGGTAGATTCCAGAAAGTCACGAATCAGCATCCAAACCGAATGTCGGCCGTCGGTGCGTGGTTGGCTGCATTGGCTGCAATATCGATCGTCCTTTTCCATCGGCTTTTCGCAATTGAGACAATGATCGAATTGGTGTGGTCTAAATTTTCTCATTTTGTTTTGGTTTTATGTTCGTATTCGTGTGGTCAATTGGTAATTGACCATGTGATGTATTACTGTGCGGCCAATTGGTAATTGGCCGTGTGATGTATTACTAATTATAAATCTTATATCGCCAATTACCAATTGGCGACACTTAAACACTTAAACACGCCCAATTACCAATTGGCCGCACTTGGGCCGTACTTACAAATATAGCACTTTTTTAAATATCCATTTATTGTCAATTTTTGCGCCAAGCAAATAAATGCCTTTTGCTAAGTTGTTGATTGTCAAGGTTTCATCTTGATTGTTTTTGAGTAATCCGTTTTGTATCAATTGACCTTGTAGGTTGAGTAATTGCCAAGGCGTTTCACTTTCGCTTGTATTGGCGACAAAAACAGTCATTTTATTTTCTATAAAAGCCGTTTTGACGACCAGTTTTTCGAGCGTCGAAAGTTGAAAAACGGCCGCTTGCTGACAAGCATTGCTGTACAATAAACCCGAACGCGCCACAAAAATCGAAGCCCGCATACGCGCCACTTGCCCTTTCGTAAACATCGCCATACAGTCGTCATTGATGTAATCCATGTAATTGATACCCATGGCTGTGCCGTCGCAATCGCTGTAACTTGGCTCTGGACAACCTCGCTGACAAGTGCTTTGGTTGGGCGTATCGTCCACCATATCGCTATCGTTGCAATCGCTGCTTTCGCAAAGGCCATCACCCCAAATGTGTTTCAAATTAAAATAATGCCCAACTTCGTGCACCGCCGTTGCACCTAATTGATGCCCTGTGTTGTTGGCGGCTGTACCAACGTTTCCGAAATAGGTAGGCGAAATCACGATACCATCTTCGGTAGTTGGTCGAGTGCCAGGTCGCGAGCCATATCCTATGTTTTTATCGGCAAACGTTGCTATCCAAATATTGAGATAAGTGTTTGTATTCCAAGCATTTGCACCACCTTTTGCACCATAATAAATAGCATCGGTAGAGGCTATATTTTCCAGATTGGTTTGGCTTCTTTCTATACCGTTTGTGGCTTTCCCTTTCGGATCTATGGTCGCCAAACAAAATTGTATATCCGCTTTTCCGATAAGGTTTTTGAATCCTTTTGGTACTAAATCAGGATTGCGCGCATCGGCAAAACATTGATTCAAAACCTTGATTTGTGATATGATTTGCGCATCGCTGATGTTGTCTTTATCATCGTACCAAACGACGTGAACTACAATTGATATAGTCAGCGTAGTTCTTTGATATACAGCGTTTTGTAACTCAAAATCAAGTATTTTTTTTTCTAAATGTTGAATAAAAAGATGCGTCGAAAAATCCTCTTTTTCGTTTAGGCATTGCTGCGCCATAAGGCTATGAAAACATATATTTAAACATAAAAAAAGAAGAATTTTTTTCATAATAGTTATCAGAAATTAAAGGAATTAAAAGAATTAAGAAAATGAAAATAATAAATTGTAAAGTAGTGTTTTATTGGTATTTGTGTGATTAGAGTGTTGATTATCAAAGACTAACTGACAAAAATGACTAACTGACAATTTTGACTTCTTTAATTACTCCTGAAAATAAACACGTTTTACCCTTGTCGAAATGCTCGTAAAAATCTCGTACGGAATAGTATCGAGTGCCTTTGCGAGCATTTCGACGCTCGGCGAATGTCCGAAAACGATAACTTCATCGCCCTCGCGTGCGTCTGCGATGTCCGTGATGTCCACCATCGTCATATCCATGCACACGCCGCCTACGATTGGCGCTAATTGACCACAAATAGCAACGCTATAATTACCGTTGCCAGCTCGGCGTAAAAGTCCGTCGGCATAGCCAATACTAATGGTCGCAATCCGTAAAGTTCGGTGCGCAACACCTCTGCGACCATAACCGATAGTTTCGCCAACTGGAATTGTTTTTATTTGCGAAATCGTCGCCTTTAAGGTATTTACTAATTGCAACTGTTGTTGAATTTCTTGGCTACTATCTATGCCATAAAGCCCGATACCTAAACGCACCATATCCAGTTGATATTGCGTGTGTCGATTGATGCCGCCACTATTTAGTATATGTCTAATCGGTTGATAACCAATATTTTGTACAATTAATGTTGCCATTTTTGAAAAGCGATGAAACTGTTGCGCCGTAAAATCATCGTGGATATTTGCTTCGCTACCTGCTAAATGAGAGAAAATACTCGCCACTCGAATATTGGGATTTTGAGCCAATAAGTCCATCAAACGTTGGAGGTCGTGCGGCTCAAATCCTAAGCGGTGCATACCTGTATCGAGCTTGATGTGTACCTTAAAATCAGCGATATTTGA